>JAEZNC010000250.1 GCA_023441905.1 Bacillota bacterium
GTGCACAACCCCGAAAGCAACATGGGCAATGCTGTGGGCTGCTCGGCCGTGCTGCAGATGATGGACAAAGGCATACTGCTTGGCCTCGGCACCGACGGCTACACCACCGACATGCTCGAATCGTTCAAGGTGGCCAATATTCTGCATAAGCACAACATGGGAGACCCGAGCGTGGCCTGGGGCGAAACGGCACAGATGCTGCTCAAGAATAACGCGAAAATCTGCGTGCGGCATTTTGATAAGCCGCTCGGCATTATCGACAAAGGCGCACTGGCCGATATCATCGTGGTGGATTACGACGCGCCGACACCGATTAACGCTGACAACATTGCTTCGCATATCCTTTTTGGCATGTCGGGGCGCAGCGTGGTTTCCACCATGATCAACGGTGAGTTTGTGATGAAGGACCGCGTGCTGCAAACGGCGGACGAGCGCGAGGTAATGGCCAAGGCGCGCGAGACCGCAAGCGATTTTTGGAAACGCGTATAACGAAAAAAGGGAGCCCGCTTATGAGTGAGATCATGACGCCGATGCCGTTTTCACAATTGATCAAATGGATGCTTAACGAATACCGCACCCATGGCAGCGTGTTTGGCGTATATAAGAATAAATTCTATAAATCCGGCCAGTCAGTTCATGTGCTGGGCAAGGAACTGGGCAGCCCGCTCGGGCCTGCGGCCGGGCCGAACACCCAGCTTGCGCAAAATCTCGTCGCGTCTTACGTGGCGGGCTTCCGTTTTTTTGAGCTCAAAACCGTGCAGACGATGGACGGCGAAGAGCTGAGAAAATGCATTCCGCGCCCGTGTATCAACGCGCAGGATGAAGGCTACAACTGTGAATGGTCCACAGAGCTCACGGTTCAGCAGGCGTATGAGGAATACGTAAAGGGCTGGATCGCTCTGCATGTGGCAATGAAGGAATACGGCCTTTCTGACAAAGCTGATTTTCTTTTCAATATGAGCGTCGGGTACGATTTCGATGGCATAACCTCCGAAAAGATCGATACTTACATCAACAACATGGCCGACGCGCAGCATACGCAAATCTGGGTGCAGTGCAAAGCCTGGCTCAAAGACAACATAAATATGTTTAGCAACGTCACGGCGGAGGACATCGATAACATTTCGCCGAATGTGTCGTCGTCAATCACGCTGTCAACGCTGCACGGCTGCCCGCCGCAGGAGATTGAGAAGATTGCGTATTATTTCCTGACGGTCAAGAAGATGGACACCTACATCAAGGTCAACCCGACATTGCTCGGGTACGATTTTGTGCGGGATATACTCGATAAGCTCGGCTACGGCTATATCACATTTGACAACAGGCATTTCGAGCAGGATTTAAAGTTTGACGATGCCGTGAAACTGACAGGACGGCTCATGGAGACGGCGAAAAATGAAAGATTGGCGTTCGGTGTCAAGGTCAGTAATACGTTCCCGGTGATGATCAAAGACGGCGAACTGCCCGGCGAGTTTATGTATATGTCGGGACGCGCGCTGTTCCCGCTCAGCATCAATGTGGCCGCGAAACTGAGCAGCCATTTTGCCGGCACGCTGCCCATATCGTATTCGGGCGGTGCGGACTCTTTCAATATCGAAAGCATACTCAAAACGGGCATCAAGCCCGTCACGTTTGCGACGACGATATTAAAGCCGGGCGGCTATTCGCGCACGAAGCAGCTCAGCACGAAGGCGGAAGCAGCCGTCTATAAGGGCGATAAGATCGACGTGGACGCGCTCAATGAACTTGCGCAGAGCGTACTGACGGATCAGCATATCCAAAAAGATGCGAGGCCGGTCAAAACGAGAAAAACCGCCTCCAGGCTGCCGCTGTTCGGCTGCTTTAAAGCGCCGTGCAAGCAGGGCGGCTGCCCGATTGAACAGCAGATCCCCGAATATTTACAGATGGTGGCGAGGGGAGACTATGAAAAGGCGTTTGATATTATCGCGATTGACAACGCGGCCCCCGCTGTGACAGCTGAAATTTGCAGCCATGTGTGCCAAATCAAGTGCACACGCATCGATTATGACCAGCCGCTGCAGGTGCGTCAGGCGAAAAAACTCGCCGTGCAGAACGCTCAGCAGAAATACATCGATGGCATTGTTCCAGTACCGCTCAAAACCGATAAAAAGGTAGCGGTGATCGGCGCAGGGCCGGCAGGCATTGCGGCAGGGCTATACTTGAGGCGCAACGGCGTGGCGGTGACGGTATTTGAAAAACGCGAGAAACCGATGGGTATTGTTGAATACGTGATTCCGGCTTTCCGCATACCGCAGCAGGCTATCGACGCGGACTACAATATGGCGGTAAAAACCGGCGTTGAGTTCGTGTTCGGTGCCGACGAAAACATAGACATTGAAACGCTCAAAAAGAGCTATGATTATATCATCATCGCGACGGGTGCCTGGAAGGAAGGCGCCAATCCCGTCAAAACCGGCGGAGAGAATTTGACCGACGCGCTCGAATTTCTCGAACGGTCGAAAGCGGCTGGCTGTGCCGTTGACCTTGGTAAAACCGTCGCGGTCATCGGCGGCGGCGACGTCGCGATGGACTGCGCGCGGGCCGCGAAGCGCGCGGCAGGTTCCCCCAAAGTCAGCATCGTTTACCGGCGCACCAAGGATTTTATGCCCGCCGAAGCGGAGGAGAAGCACCTTGCGATGGCGGACGGCATCAATTTCCTTGAGCTGCTCGCGCCCGTTTCTTATGATAACGGTCTGCTCACGGTGAATGTGATGCAGCTCGGAGACAGAGACGCGGACGGGCGGCGCGGTGTTGTGCTGACAGGGGAAACGAAGACGCTCGCATTCGATACGGTGATCAGCGCAGTGGGCGCGCGGGTGGATACAGCCGTGTTCGAAAAGCTCGGAATGAAGCAAGGTAAACACGGGTATGCCGAGGTCAGCGACAGCAATGAAACGAGCCTCGGCGGCGTGTACGTCGCGGGAGACTGCAGGAATGGTGCAGCCACGATCGTGCAGGCCATGGCGGATTCCAAATGCATTGCGATCGATATCCTCAAAAGGCTCGGTATCGCAGACGATTTTAAACGCGTTGACAGAGAAACGGACGAGCAGGAAATTCGTGAAAACAGAGCGGTGCTTGAAGACAAGCGCAAGGATCAAAAAGACGCAGCCAGATGCCTTGCGTGCGACGTTGTGTGCGAGGTGTGCTGTGAAGTATGCCCCAACCGGGCCAACGTCAGCATCATGGTGGCTGACAAGCCGCAGATCATTCATATCGACGGCATGTGCAACGAGTGCGGCAACTGCGGTATATTCTGCCCGCACACAGGGCTGCCGTATAAGGACAAATTCACGGTCTTTTGGAACGAAGAAGGCTTTGAGGACAGCACGAATAAGGGCGTGCTGTTTAAGGAAAACGATCAATGGCTCGTCAGGGACGAATGCGGTGAGGTGTTCACCTGCCCCGAAAACGATGAGAGGCTGTCTGATAGCTACAAAGCCGTGACAGCCGCGATCATGAAAAACCATGATTATCTTATTGATCATAAAGACAAATAGGAGAGAAGAGTTTCCGTCAGGAGGGCGTTATGGTCACTTTTGAAATCAACGGTACGCTTATTCGCACGGACGCCGATAAAAATCTGCTGTCCTTCTTAAGGGACGATATGAAGATCAAATCCGTTAAGGATGGTTGCAGCGAGGGCGCTTGCGGCACCTGCAGCGTGCTGATTGACGGCGTGTCAAAACGGGCGTGCACACAGTCGGTTCAAAAGCTGGACGGCAGGCGCATCGTCACCGCCGAAGGGCTGACGGATTATGAAAAGCAGGTGTACGCGTATTGCTTTGCCAAAGCGGGCGCTGTGCAGTGCGGCTTCTGCATTCCGGGTATGGTCATTAGCGCCAAGGCGCTGCTCGATAAGAACCCGTCGCCGACAGTTAAGGAGATCGGCAAAGTGTTGGTGGGCAACATCTGCCGCTGCACAGGCTATAAAAAGATTTTCGAAGCCATTATGATGGCAGCGGCTTTTTTCAGAGAAAACACACCCGTTCCAGAGCATCATTCCTCGGGCAGAATACTGGAAGACGTATTTCGGCTTGATGCCTATGCCAAAACGCTCGGCACTGGCGAATATGTGGACGACATTGATCTGCCGAATATGGCGTATGCAAGCGCGGTCCGGAGCGCTTACCCAAGAGCCGTCGTGGAAGATATTGATGTGTCCGCAGCGCTGGCGACTCAGGGTGTGATCGCGGTGATCACCGCTGCCGACATTCCGGGCAGCAACAAGTCCGGCCATATCGTGAAGGACTGGGACGCACTGATCGCCAAGGGTGATACCACGCGCTACGTCGGCGATTCGGTGGCGATTGTCGTCGCCGAAACAAAGGAAGCGCTTGAGGAAGCCAAGAAACTCGTGAGAGTCACATACACACCGCTCATACCTGTCACATCGCCGCGTATGGCGCTCGAAGATGGCGCGCCGACTATTCACGAATCGGGCAACGTACTGCGGCACGATCGTGTGAAGCGCGGAGAAAATATTGACGAAGTCTTTGCGAACTCAAAATATGTGGTGAGCCATGTGTATCATACACCGTTCACCGAGCACGCGTTTATGGAGCCCGAGTGTGCAATTTGCCGCTGCGACGGCGACAGCCTGACATTATACACAGCGAGCCAGAACATATTCGATGAGCAGCGCGAAATATGCCACATCCTCGGTCTGCCGCCTGAGAAGGTTCACATCATCAGCAAGCTTGTGGGTGGCGGCTTCGGCGGCAAGGAAGACATGAGCGTGCAGCACCACGCGGCGCTCGCGTCATATTTAACCAAGCGCACCGTCAAGGTGAAGCTTTCACGGCAGGAAAGCATCATTGTGCATCCCAAGCGCCACGCGATGGAGATTGAGATGACGACCGCGTGCGACGAAAACGGCATGCTCACGGGCATGAAAGCACGCATCCTCTCGGACACGGGCGCTTATGCCTCGCTAGGCGGGCCGGTGGTGCAGCGGGCCTGCACACACGCGGCTGGGCCGTATTATTATCCGAGTGTGGATATCGAAGGCAAAGCGGTTTATACGAACAATCCGCCGGGCGGTGCTTTTCGCGGCTTCGGTGTCACGCAGAGCATATTCGCAACGGAATCAAATCTCAATCTGCTTGCGCAGATGGCAGGCATTTCACCTTGGGAAATCCGCTGGCGCAACGCGATAGAGCCGGACGGCATACTGCCGAACGGGCAGATTGCGGACAAGACAACAGCCTATAAGGAGTGCCTGCTCGCGGTGAAGGACGCTTATGAAAGCGCCGGTATCGCCGGTATCGCGGGTGCCATTAAAAATA
>JAEZNC010000171.1 GCA_023441905.1 Bacillota bacterium
GGGCTGGCCGCGGCGGACGGCGTGATGCGATGGCTCGAGGAGCAGAATATCGGCTTTGATACGGGTGTGGCCCGCGTGCCCATCGTGCCGGCTGCGGTGCTTTTTGATCTCGCGGTGGGCAGTGCGGGGGTGAGACCGGACGCGGCGGCGGGATATAAGGCGTGCCAAAACGCATCGGATAAACTGATGCAGGGGCGTGTGGGCGCGGGCACGGGCGCGACGGTGGGCAAGGCGGCGGGTATGCCGCTGGCTGCGCGCGGCGGCTTCGGCAGTGCAGCTGTGACTCTGCCGGGTGGCGTGATCGTTGCGGCGGCGTTTGCGGTGAACGCGCTGGGCGATATTTACGACCACACGACGGGTAAAAAGATAGCGGGGATGCAGAGCGGTACCGTCAGCGAGGTGCTGATGGGATGCGGCGGCATGGACTTTTCCGGCCAGAACACCACGATCGGCATTGTGGGCACCAACGCTGCGCTCACGAAGGAACAGGCGAACAAGCTCGCCGCGGTGGGGCAGGACGGCATCGCAATGGTGATACGACCCGCGCATACGATGTTTGACGGTGATACGGTGTTCGCGTTCGGTACGGCAGAAAAAGACTGCGATTTTAACGCGCTGCTTGCGGCGGGCGCGGAGGCGGCAGCACGCGCGGTGATCAACGCGGTGACGGAGGCGGGCGCATGATTATCGGCACGGGCGTGGACATCGTCGAAATTGAGCGCATTGCCAAAGCAGCAAAAAGCGGGCGATTCTTCGAGAAGATTTTTTCGGACGCTGAAATCACGTTGTTTGAAGCGTGCAAATACAGAATGGAAACGGTGGCGGGGCGGTTTGCGGCCAAGGAAGCGGTATTAAAAGCGCTCGGGTGCGGGCTCGGTGATCTGCCGATGAAGGACATTGAGACGCTGCGCGCGCCGTCGGGGCAGCCCGTGGTGGCGCTGAAAGGCGCAGCCGAGCAGAAGGCCCGCGAAATGGGCGTCGGGAAGATGCACATTTCCATATCACATTCGGAGCGTTATGCGGTGGCGCACGTCGTCGCGGAAGGAGAAGCACAATGATACCTGTTCTGCGCAAAAACGATATGCAGGCCCTTGATCGATTTATGATCGAACAGCGAAAGATTCCGTCTCTTGTGCTGATGGAAAATGCGGCGTTTGGCATCACATCGGTGATATCCGAGCGTTTCGGCACGCAAACCAAAATCGTAGCGGTTTGCGGCGCGGGCAACAATGGCGGCGACGGCTTTGCGGCGGCCCGTCAGCTTGAGGCCAAGGGCTATGCGGTGACGGTCTGTCTCATCGGCAAAGCGGAAGCGCTCAAAGGCGATGCGGCGGTGAATGCGGCCTTTTTTGGCCAGCGTATCATCGAAGTTGAAGATGAGGAAACGGCAAAGACGCATCTTGGAAATCTGTCCGGAGTTGTCATCGACGCGGTTTTCGGCGTGGGGCTCTCGCGTGATGTAACGGGACTCAACGCAGCAGTGATTAATCTGATCAATCAAAGCGGCACGTATGTGGTTTCGTGTGATATCGCGGCGGGCATCGACGCGGACACGGGCGCGGTGCGCGGCGCGGCGGTGAACGCCGACGAGACGGTGACATTTCAGTGCGCAAAGCCGGGGCACCTGCTGTTTCCGGGGCGCGCTCATACGGGCAAGCTCACTGTCAAAGAGATCGGCGTGGCAGACGGTTTTACACAAGGCTTCATGGGCTGGGCGGATCGGGTTTCGCTGCAGGCGCGTCAGGCGGATACGAACAAAGGCAGCTACGGGCGGCTTGCGTGCATCGTGGGCAACCGGGGCATGGCGGGCGCGGGGCTCATGTGTGTGGGCGCGGCGCTGCGTGCGGGCGCAGGGCTGGTGACGGCGGGTGTGCCGGCCTGCCTGCAAAACGTGTTTGAAGCCGAGAATCCCGAAAGCATGACGTTCGCGCTCGATGATTTTTCGGGGAGTCTCTCGGAGCAGTGCCTCGACGGCCTTGATAAACTGATGACGGGCAAAACGGCGTTGGCCGCGGGGCCGGGGCTCTCCGCGGGCGACGGTACAATGGCGGCGGTACGCCATCTGCTCACGCATTATGATATCCGCAAGGTGTTTGACGCGGATGCGCTGAACCTGATCGCGCGGGATGTGAGTTTATTGAAAGAAAAAGCAGGCGATGTTGTGCTGACGCCGCACGTCAAAGAGTTTTCCCGGTTGTGCGGTGCCTCGGTGGCGCAGATACAAAACGACCCGCTGACATATACGCAAAGCTTTGCGAAGGAACATGATGTTGTGTTGCTGCTTAAGGGAGCCACGACAATCATTACAGACGGGCAGCGTACGGTGTTCGTGACGGCAGGGTCTCCGGGTATGGCACGCGGCGGCAGCGGCGATATATTGACGGGTGTGATCGGCGGCTTGATGTGCGGCGGACGCGAAGGCGGTAAAACGGCGTTTGAAGCGGCTGTGACGGGCGCTTATATCTGCGGCAAGGCGGGAGAAGCTGCGGCGGCGCAGCTCGGTGAGCTTTCTATGACAGCGGCGGATACGCTTGCGCATATTTCCTGTGTCACAAAGGATATGATGGGTCACAAAAATCTAGCAGCAGATTGATACGGCATCTATTTGCGGTTTATTGATCCGCGTCATCGTGATTTGTGGGGGCGTTCGCCTTCTCAATAAGCTGTTCCAAAAACCTTCCCTGTTGTTGTATATCTGAATTCTTTGATAGAGGGATGCGATTTTCCATAGTGTCGTCGATCATCTGATTGAGCTTTTCCCGCTCTGTTTGGATCGTGTTTTGTATATTTAATTCCATACTGACTCCATTTGCCTATCATTACACACTTTCACCAATATATAGTTAGATATACAAAATGTCAACCGAAAGGGGCAATAAAATGGCACTGATTTTGCTATGATACGTTTAAAAAAAGATTAACGGCGACTTCGTATGAGGTAACATTTATGACGTATGAAAAGCGGTTACCGAGCGCATCATCGATATATGCAGCGAGAGGAAACTCACGCTGAACCGGCTGGCCTCTCTTTCGGGGCTGATATAATCGACACTGGAAAACATAGAAAAAGGACATCCCCAAGCCCCGCATAACCCTCGCTTTCCCATACTGTACTGGGGCTCGATATGACCGTGACCGAGTTGCTGAACTGCGATGTGACGAATGAGTCGGTATTTGAGGACGATTAATCTGACCATCTGCCCAAAGCCCGCCGATGTTCCAATCAAATGCGGATTGGCCGGGCTGCCCATAAAAGCCTTAAAAAACCCTTGCAAATGACGATCCCAAAAGGGTGCACCGCGAGCACAATGTATCGTCAGGAATAATCGATTTGCAGATTTTAAGCCATTTTGTCTCCCCCGGTCGACTATCGGCGACAGCCCTCAATCCACCTCATAGCGCAGCCGTTTGATGGGGACGATTATAAGTTTTTGACACGCCGTCCAATCAAATGTTTGATTGACTTATTTATTTCATCATATTTTTGAGCATTTTGTGAACACTCATTGGTAAAGAAGGGTTACGGGCAACGGACGGTGAATACAACACTTAAAAAGAATCTGGAGGATGGTTTAATGAGCGAGAACAAGACAAGCAGCAATCTGATGGAGGCCTTTGCGGGAGAATCGCAGGCAAACAGAAAGTATACGGCCTATGCGAAGCAGGCTGAGAAGGAAGGCAAGCTGAACGCCGCGAAGCTTTTCCGCGCGGCATCGGATGCAGAGACGCTTCACGCGCTCAAGCATTTCGAGGTGGCCGGCAAGATCGGCGATACGGCGGCGAACCTTAAAGACGCGGTGGCCGGAGAGACACACGAATATAAGGATATGTATCCCGATTTTGTGAAGGCCGCCGAGGAAGAGGGCAACAGCGCGGCAGTGCGTACCTTTACATTTGCGATGAAGGCCGAAGAGGTGCACGCAAGGCTGTACGCGCAGGCGCTGCAGAATATGGACGACACGCAGGAGGTCTTCTATTATCTGTGCCCCGTTTGCGGCAATATTGAATTGGCGCGGCCAAACAGCTGCCCGATCTGCGGCGTGCCGGGTGCCAAATTCATCGAATACTAAAACGAATGATGATGATTTAGGCAGCCCCCTATGACAGCTGTCATTCCACACAGTGGGGTAGTTGGGACTAGTGGGATAATCATGTATAGCAGATCAAAAAAGGACGCCAAATGCGTCCTTTCAGGCTGTCGATAAAGTGTATTTAAGCCTCCCTCAGACGACTATCCCAAAGGGATGGACCGGGAGGTGGCACGTAGTGCCGGAGGGAGTGACCGTTTTCAAGCCATTTTCTCTCCCCCAGTCACCTATCGGTGACAGCCCCCTCGTCAGAGGGGGCCATGATAAGAGGCTTTTTTGACACTCTGAAAGGACGCCAAACGCGTCCTTTTTGATGCACTTTTCACATCCTTTGTGCGATGAAGAAGATACGTACAAACGGAAACAGCACCTTGCCGTTGTTTTGAACTGAATAAACGTTGCGAAGCGCGTTTTCGAAATCAGCGAGAAATGCGGCTTTGTCATCGTCGCTTTCCAAGGCATTGAGGTAAGGGCGCAAACCTGTGCTGCTGTACCACTGCACAAGCGCTTTGTGGCTGTCCATCACATGATGGTAGTGTGTTTCCCAAAGGTCGATATCGGATGTCAGTTTGCTTAAAATATCATAATAGGTTGGCGCGGCATAGGTGGAGTGTGTGGTGACGGCACCAAGCTTATCATGCCATTTTCCGCCCCTGACAAGGGTTTGCAGCGCGATATGAATCGGCATATGTGTGGTGTTGGGTACCTGCACGGCGAGCACGCCGCCGTGCACAAGCAGCGAGAACAGATTCGGCAGCAGCGTCTCATGATCGGACATCTACTGGATTGCCGCGTTGGAGAACACGATAGCGAACCGCCCCAAGGCACTGAGATCATTTGAAGCGTCGGCGCACACCCACGTGATATCTTGATTCGTTTCACCCGCCTGCGCGATCATGGCGGGGGAGCTGTCGAGCCCCGTGACAGCGGCATGCGGCCAGCGGTTTTTGAGCACGGCGGTGCTGTTGCCCGGGCCGCAGCCGATATCGATAATACGCTTCGGCGCGGCGAGATCGATCCGCGCGGCGAGGTCGATGGACGGCTGCGTGCGCTGCCTGCCAAATTTTAAGTATAATTCCGGTTCCCAATCTCCCATGGTATCTCCTTTTACTTGAACAGTGATTCAAGGCTTTCATCCGAGCGTCAGAGCAAAAACCAAGCCGATAATCGCGATGACGCCGTTTAACAGATTATGAGCAAGCATCGGCCCCGCAATGCTCTTGGTTCTGGTGAATAAATAGCCGTAGAAAGTGCCGAATATCAATGCAGTCAGTTGCTGCAGCAAATTGATGTAAGTGATGCGAAACGGAGAAAAAGAAAAATTAATATGGTCAAACATAAATACAAGCGAAGAACTTAGAATGACCATCAGTGTTAAATGAGACTCTTTTTTAAAAAGATTTTTCCAGACATAGATCATGAGCGAGATGACCAAAGCCCTGAACATAATTTCTTCGCTAGTTCCGGACAAAAGAATCTCAAAAAGAAAATAACCTATATAATTTCTTGTATTGAGTGGAAAGCCAAAAGAAGCGGGGGCTTTAAAAACTGTGATCATCATAAGGCCAACACCTGCCTGAATGACACTCCAAATACCGACAAATATCAGAACAGCCTTGAGACTGAATTTAAACTGTTCTAAGTTAAAACCAAATTCCCTCATAGACAGCTTAAGTATTCTTGAAACGACACAAATGATCAAAAGCGCAATGACCGCCTGACAAATGTGATGGATCGTCAAAACGATAAACACATTATCTGGATCAAACTGAGCAAAAGAAGGATAGAATAAATAGGCCGCATCAAACGAAAGCATATTGACGGTTTTGACCAGCGCCATTGAAAGAATCATTGTGATGATGATAATGAGTATTTTCTTCATGGTTAGCTCACTTTACTCATATTTGCCATAGGCATTTGTCCATGTATCCGCAATCGTAAAAAACCTGTCGTATCCGTGCTCTCTGATATACGCAACAGCCTGTTTGTATTTGCCGTACTTATACCCGCTGTGGTTATGAAAGCTTTGTATGGATTCACAGGTGTCATAATCCGCGCACTCAGCGCACGATCCAAGGCCTTTTGTGATGCAGCAGACCTTGTAAGCGCATTTGGCTTTTGTGATATCGCGCTCGCCGGTTTCGTAGCCAAGCTTACAGCCCTTGCACGACCCTGCGGCGAACACCTTGCATGCGGCGCAGTATGCGCCGCAGCATCCGAGATGAGAAAGCGGCATATCAATTCTCCTTTTCGCACTAACAGGAGCACAAAGGCGAGCGATAATGATTTAATCTTATGTTACCATACAAAAAATGGGTCTGCAAAACAATTATTTTTCGCCAAAATATTTTATATTTCGTGCAAAACCGCTGGACAACCACAATGGCTTGTGATATTTTTATACAAACGGACAATCCTTTAATCCGGTCCAGAGAGCCCGGCAAGGTATACTTTTTTGTGTACGATCAAAGCCTTGCCAAACGACAAGGCTTTTTTTAATGCCTTAAGCAAAGCGCTGCACGTGGCTGTGTACTTACGGCATAGGGCAGCCCAGCCGGAATATTTAGGAAATACTAATTAAAGCATCATATTAAAGGAGGATATATATGAACAAAGCCCCGCAAACAATTGGCTACTTGCCAGACGAGAGACCGCCGGTATGGAAGCTTTTGCTCTATGCTTTGCAGCAGATTGTTGTGATGTTCCCCGCTACGATTCTTGTCGCACTTTTAACCGGATTCCATCTTTCCACAACAATTTTCGCAAGCGGTTTTGCCACACTCTGCTTCATTCTCATCACAGGCAGAAAAATTCCGCTCTACTTCGGCTCCAGCTTTTCTTATCTTTCCGCTATCATAGGTTTAACAGGCGGTGTCGAATTCGGTCAGCTTCTGCCTGACGCCACCATTTCAGCTGTGCAGTTCGGCATTATGGCCTCGGGCCTTGTGTCTATCGCTGTCGGCTTTATCGTGAAACTGTTCGGCAGAAAGTCGATTGAAAAAGTGCTGCCGCCCACGATAACGGGCCCCATCGCGATGGTCATCGGCCTGACGCTGGCGGCCAATGCGCTTGGTGATGCCGCGCCGGTTCAGGGCGCTGCCGGTGTGACCGGCTCCGACTGGGTTTGGCTGATATCGCTCGTGACGCTGGTGGCCACAATACTGTTCTCCGTTTACCTGAAAGGTGTTTGGGGGCAGCTGCCGCTGCTGTTCGGCCCGATTGTCGGCTGCGTAACGGCGGCCATCGTGATGGCTGTAACCAATGATGCATCGATTTTCAGAACGCTTCCCGACGCGGCGGCGACAGGCGCGGCTGTGATCCCCGGCGTGCTAACGGTGCCGCACTTCACACTGCCGGCAATATCGTGGGAGGCTGTCGCGGCGATTATGCCGATCGCGATTGCGACGATTCCCGAATCGACCGCGCATGTGTTCCAGCTTGATATTTACGTGAATAACCTTGCCCGCAAGAAAGGCAAAGCGGATTATGACATCGGAAACAGGCTCGGTCAGAACCTTATCGGCGACGGTGTCGGCGATATCGTGGCGAGCGCATTCGGCGGCCCGGCCGGCACGAACTACGGCGAAAACATCAGCGCGATGGCCATCACGAAGGTGTTCTCGGTGCCCGTGCTGATTGCGGCGGCGATTATCGCGATGGCTCTGTCGTTCGTCACACCGCTGGTTAACGTGATTTACGGCATTCCGCAGGCGGTTATCGGCGGTATCGAAATCTTCCTGTTCGGCGCGATTGCCGCTCAGGGTATTGCGATTATGATTGACCGCAAGGTGGACATGTTCAGCGCGAAGAACATTGCTGTGATCGCCGTGATTATGATCATCGGTGTTGGCGGACAGTTCAAGTTCGGCGGCATGATTCCGTTCCTTGGCATTGAGGTGCCCTGCATTGCGGGTGCGGCGATTGTCGGCATACTTCTCAATCTGCTGCTCAGCATTGGCGGCAAGAAGCAGGAAGAAGCGGAAGCTGAAAAGGCTGAATAACGCGACAATTTCACTTGATAAACAGCAAGGCCGGAGAAATCCGGCCTTGTTTTCGTCTTGCAATAAACGTTTCAATAATACCACGATATGTATTAGGAGGTAGAAAAACCACAAAACTAGAGCTTAGATTGCGTTAAGTTTATTTAATTATAGAAATAACGCCCTGGTCTATCAACTGATAAAAATCATTGGCAGTGAATCCTGAATGAAATTTATCATAATCAGTTATAGAAAAGCTCATTTTTCTAAGCGTGTCTCGATAGGGTTTTTGCTCTTTTGTTCCAACGCATTTCCTGCATTTTGTGAGCAATTGTCTAATACTCTCCGCTTCAGTGAAGTGTATTGGGTTCTATGATTCATAAAAAACATCCTGCATATCCTAAAGGTTTTTTACAGCCCTCTCAGCAGCTCCGCCCTCTCATACACGCCCGCCTCATGCTCGGCCTCACTCATACTGGGGTCACGCGTGTCAAAGTAAATCCGGCAGGGCAGTTCACCGCACGCGCCGCAGTGCGCGTAGCCCTTGCCCGCGCAGCACCCGTATATCGGGCACACCTCGCTTCCCACATAAGGCGCCCAGTACACTTTCCCTTCTATCTCGGCGCAGCCGCCGCATGACGCTTTGTATTGCGGGCAGCCGCCGCAATCGCATCCGCACGGATTGATCATAAGTGACCTCCCTTTATTCCCCGATTTCCGCCACAACGATGGTCATGACGTGCTGCGCATCCGCCTGCACCGCCATCGCAGTCTCCATGGGGCTTAATCTCGGCATGATCTTTTGAAACAGCGGATATGTTTCCCGTATATCAAGACGCGGGAGCAGCGCGCGGACGTCATCGGTCGATTCCTCATGCCAAAGCATCTTCGCGCCCGGCATATTTTTCAGCACGATCAGGTTGCTGATATCAATGCCCTTTTGGCTGTAATAATCAAAAAGCACGTCGGCTTTCCCGACCCGCGCCATATGAGCAAACACACGCTTTACATCATCCTTTTCAAGATAGCAAAGCACGCTTTGTATCATAAAAACGAGGCGGCCTTTCACCTCAATACTTTGAAATGTGGATTCTTCGAGTATAGAGCCCGCGATGGCATGGCAGCGCGGATGCGGCGGAATCAGCCGCTCACGCAGCGCGATCACATTCGGAAGATCGATATCGTACCAGTTAAGGTTGTTTTGCCCGCAGCGGTAAAACGCGGTATCGAGCCCGCAGCCAAGGCACACGACAGTGGCCTCGGATTCGTTTTCTACCAAACGTTTTAATTCATTATCGGTGGTCCATGCGCGCGCAATCCACGTAAGACGGCTGATTTGATGATGCTGCTTGGTAATGTACGAAAAATCGAATTGGCTTTCCTCAACAATTTTGATGCACATCTCGTCTTTCATCAGGCCGTTTGGCTTGATGCTTTCCGAGTAGCGCCCCCAGAAGGGCAATAGCATTGTCTGCTCAACACCGTTTAAGCTGTCTTGATGCATGACGTGAACACCTCGATTCTTGTCGATACCAATTATAGCACGAGTACCCAATTTATACAATAATTCGCGCTCTGTACGCATCATAAACGGCGCGATGTCAGATACTATAGATAGGGCTGCACAGCTTGACAAATTTCGCGCATGTGCTTAATGTGATTGTTTGGAAATACAACGCGAAGGGAACACATCGATGAAGAAAAAAACAGGGCTCATGCTCTTTTCTGTGGCGCTCGGGACGTTTATGTCGGCGCTCGACGCGAGCGTCGTCAACGTCGCGAATCCCGTGATTCAGGCGCATTTTAATGTGCCGCTCGCAACGGAAGAGTGGGTCGTCACCGCGTACCTGATTGTGGTGAGCAGCGTGCTGCTGTTCTTCGGCCGTTTAAGTGACCTTTACGGCCAGAAACGGCTTTACATCACTGGCTTTGCGGTGTTTACGATTGGCTCGGCGCTCTGTTCGCTCTCGGGCAGCATCGGCATGCTGATTGGTTTTCGCGTGGTGCAGGCGCTTGGCGCGGGCATGATGTTTTCCACAAACTCGGCGATTATCACGCACAATGTGCCGCCCGAGCGCCGCGGACGCGCTTTCAGCGTGAACGCGATGGCTGTGGCCATTGCGCTGTCCACAGGGCCCGTTGTGGGCGGCGCGCTGACCGGCGTGCTGGGGTGGCAGAGCATATTCTATATCAATGTTCCTATCGGTATCGTCGGCATTGCGCTGGCCGTCCGCTTTATCCCGGCGGACAAGCACAAACCCGCCGTGGCGATGGACATTCCGGGCAGTGTGATGATATTCGTATCGCTATTTATGCTGCTGCTCGCGCTGAACCAGCTCAGCGCGAATATTGATACCGTCACGTTTGCGCTGCTGATGGCGGGCGGGCTGTTCACAGCTGTCGTGTTCATCCGCTTCGAAAAACGCATAAAGCATCCGATACTCAATTTAAAGCTGTTTCGCATTCGCGTGTTTTCGGCGAGCCTATCTGCCGCCGTGCTCAATTATATGGCACAGTATGTGATGGTGTTTCTCGTGCCGTTTTATCTGCAGACCGTGCGCCTTTTCAGCCCCGCGATGTCGGGGCTGCTCTATATGCCGATGCCGCTGGCCGCGCTCATCATCGCGCCGATTGCGGGTGCCATTGCCGACCGTACCGATACGCGTTTGCTAAGTTCCTTTGGCATGGGTTTGATGGCGGTCGGGCTGTTTTTACTTAGCCGCATTGAGGCGGACACGGCCAACGGTTATATCATCATGGCCATGGCTGTGACGGGCTTTGGCTCAGGGCTGTTCCAAACCCCAAACAACAGCGCTGTGATGAGCAGCGTGCCTGCCGACAGCCGCGGCGTGGCGTCGGGCATGCTCGCGACCGCGCGCAATGTGGGCATGGTGATCGGCGTCGGGCTTTCGAGCGGACTGTTTACGCTGTTTGCGGGGAGTACGCCCGGGGAGGCTGGAGAAGGGGTCGCCGCGATGATCGCGCAGAAGGAAGCCTTTATTTACGCGCTTCAATGGACGTTTCTGATTGCGAGCGGCCTTGCCGTGGCGGCAATGGCGGCTTCGCTCACCAAAGGAAAGGCCAGCCTGCCGGATATGCTGAAAAGAGCGGAATGACCCAAACATGGCTATGGTTATCCCCGGAATTTCACTCCCGGACTCATCAGACGAGACGATGCGATGCTGACAAAGCAACAAGTGTCATGCCGATGGAGCGCGAGCGGAAGAGAAATCCCAAGGTCAAGAGCATAAGAACAGGAGATGCAGTCACGTCGCTTTGATCTTCTCTGCGCAGCGGTATGAGCAACAGATAGAGTTTTTCATGATCTTTATCGTATCAAACGATTGTTTGAGTGTTAAAGAACCTTTTGCCGTGGCCCTCTCAGACGACTACCCTATAAGGGTGGACCGGGGGCTGTCACCGATAGGTGACTGGGGAGAGAAGATGACATGAAAATTAATCACTCGACCGACACGCTATACCACATAACTCATCTATTACCCCGAAAAGATGATCGCCGGAAAAGCCGCAATAAAAAAGGATTTTATCATTTTTGATCGCATCACGATACGATTTTTATTTTTTTCCGTCAGAATAGCGAAACGCGCACCGCCAAATACTAAGAGTTGTGAATAATCTGAAAGGAGTCCTTCTATGTCACAACTCAACAAATTGGAGCTGCAGAACTTAAGGCATCTCATCGGCGCGCACGAAACCGCATTTCAAAAAATGCAGACGTATGCCCAACAGTCTACAGATCCGCAGGTAAAGTCGTATTTTCAAAAGTCTGCCCAGGATGCGCAGAAAACCAAACAGCAATTGCTGTCATTTTTAAGTTAGGAGGGTGATCGGATATGCAGGGAAGCAACACGACGATGGGGGGCAGCGGTTTGCCCGAGAAAGCAATGGTTAATGATGCGCTCGCATCGGTAAAGGGCAGTTTGTCCACTTATGCCACGGTGATTTCGGAATGCTCGAACCCGAATTTGAGACAGGCTATCCAGCAGATCAGGAACAGCTGCGAGACGTCGCAGTATGAGCTGTATCAGATCGCCCAGTCGAAAGGTTTTTATCAGCCGGCAACAATGGCAGACGACTCAGAAGTGAATCAGGTCAAGTCGCAGTTTAACGGCTGACAGTGAGTCACGGGAAGAAGCTGACGGAGAGATCCGTTGGCTTTTTTCTTTTGCTCATACATTACTCATCGCAGATTTAATATCATAAACAAAGACATTATCAGCGTCTTATTTAATAAGACTCAGCTTGATGAATGGCATAATAAGCTCTACTTAATTAATAAGACCGGCATAATGTGCTCCCGCATGACGTGGGCGACAAATATCGTTTATTCTTCTATATTTTCAACAGTGTTTAAACATGGTATATTTTTGATGATATGATATGTGAGGTCATACAATTATGAAAAAATCAAAAAAAGTGATTAAAATACTGGGCATTATCG
>JAEZNC010000246.1 GCA_023441905.1 Bacillota bacterium
TGCCCGTAATGGCCACAACCGGAATCGAATCCATATACGCCGTCGCTAGGCCCGTTACAAGATTGGTGCAGCCGGGGCCCGAGGTCGCGATGCAGACGCCGACCTTGCCCGTCGCGCGCGCGTACCCGTCCGCCGCGTGTGAAGCGCCCTGCTCGTGCGCCGTTTCAATGTGCGTGATGGCCGAGCGCTCGTCGTACAGCGCGTCGTAAAGCTTGATAACCTTGCCGCCCGGATAACCGAAAACAGTATCCACGCCTTCGCGCTTAAGGCACTCCATGATAATTTTTACGCCTGTCAATTGCATGAACTCTCCCCCTTTATTCCAAAATCGCGCCTTTGTCCGCCGAGGACACCAGCCGCGCATACCGATACAGCCAGCCACTCTTCACGCTGAGCTCACGCTTTGTGAGGCCGCTGAGCCGCTTGTTGATCGTCTCCTGGTCCACTTTGAGATTAAGCTTTCTTTCCGGTATATTGATTTCAATCGTATCGCCTTCTTCAATCACGGCGATTACACCGCCAGCCTGCGCCTCGGGAGACACATGGCCGATGGCCGCGCCGCGCGTTGCGCCGCTGAAGCGTCCATCCGTGATCAGCGCGACGGTTTTGTCCATGCCCATGCCCGCGAGTGCGGACGTGGGGCTCAGCATTTCGCGCATGCCGGGGCCGCCTGAGGGGCCCTCGTATCGAATCACGACGACGTCGCCGTCGTTGATCTTCCTGTCGTATATCGCCTTGATGGCCGCTTCCTCGCCGTCAAACACGCGTGCGGGGCCGCTGTGCACCATCATTTCGGGTGCCACGGCCGATTGTTTGACCACGCCGCCGTCCGGCGCGATGTTGCCGCGCAGTATCGCAATGCCGCCTTCTTTGGAGTAAGGCGCGTCAATGCTCTTAATCACACTTGGATCGAGTATCGCCGCGTTTTTGACCGCGTCGCCGATTGAGGTGCCCATGACACACTTCACATTTTGATTGATGAGGCCGTGCTTTTTCAGCTCATTGAGCACCGCGTAGACACCGCCTGCCGCGTGCAGATCGACGATGTGCGTGCGGCTCGCGGGCGCGAGCTTACATAGGTTCGGTGTTCTTTTGCTCACCGCATCCACGAGATCAAGGCTCAGCGCAATGCCGCATTCGTGCGCGATGGCGGGCAGATGCAGCACCGAATTGGTGGAGCACCCGAGCGCCATATCGAGCGCAAGGCCGTTCGCAAACGCGTCCGGCGTCATGATGTCGAGCGGCTTTAAGTCCATTTCAAGCAGCTTCATCAGCTGCATGCCGCTCTGCTTGGCATGACGGATGCGTGCCGCGTGTACGGCGGGTATCGTCCCGTTGCCGCCCATTGCCATGCCGAGCGCTTCGGTCAGGCAGTTCATGCTGTTCGCCGTGAACATGCCGGAGCACGAGCCGCAGCCTGGGCAGACAGAGTTCTCGAGTTTATCGAGATCTTCCTCACCGAGCTTGCCCGCGCTGTATGCGCCAACCGCCTCGAATATCGTGGTCAGGCTCGCATCCACGCCGTCGAGGTCTTTACCCGGCATCATCGGGCCGCCCGAGACGAATATCGACGGGCGGTTCAAACGTGCAGCCGCCATCAGCATGCCGGGCACGATCTTGTCACAGTTCGGCACAAACGCGACCGCGTCGAAGCCGTGCGCCATCACCATCGATTCGATGGAGTCCGCAATCAACTCGCGTGACGCAAGCGAATAACGCATGCCCGCGTGCCCCATTGCGATGCCGTCGCACACGCCGATGGACGGCACCATGATCGGCGTACCGCCCGCCATGCGGATTCCGTCGGCGACCGCCTTGGCGATTTTATCAAGATGGATATGGCCGGGCACGATTTCGCTCTGCGCCTGAACAATGCCAATCAGCGGGCGCGAGATTTCCTCGTCCGTATACCCCATTGCTTTAAACAAAGACCGGTGCGGCGCTCTGTCCGCGCCTTTTTTTACACTGTCACTGATCATACTATGCCTCCAAAAAGCCGATGACGGTATCCGCCATCTTCGTGGTGGAAATTGTTATTTCATTCGCCAGCGCAATATCCTTGGTGCGCGCACCGCTGCTAAGCGCGCGGCTCACCGCGTTTTCTATATTTTTCGCAATGTCATCGCGCTCCAGAGAATGGCGCAGCATCATCGCTGCCGAAAGTATCGTCGCGAGCGGATTCGCTATTGACTGTCCCGCAATATCCGGCGCGCTGCCGTGCACGGGTTCGTACATGCCGAGCGTACCCGAGCCAAGGCTCGCCGACGGCAGCATACCGATGCTGCCTGTGATCATCGCCGCTTCGTCCGAGAGAATATCGCCGAACATGTTTTCCGTGACGATCACGTCGAACTGCTTTGGGTTTCTCACGAGCTGCATCGCCGCATTATCCACATACAGGTGCGAGAGCGCGACTTCGGGATATTCTTTGGCGACCTCCGTCACCACGCTGCGCCACAGGCGCGACGATTCGAGTATGTTGGCCTTATCAACGCTGACCAGCTGTTTTTTGCGGCCCATCGCCGTTTTCATCGCGACATGCGCGATGCGGCGCACTTCTTCCTCGCTGTATCGCA
>JAEZNC010000248.1 GCA_023441905.1 Bacillota bacterium
TCATGAGAGACCGCGGGGTGTGGCACGAGGTGAAGGGGTTTTCGATCATGGCCACGTACCATCCGGCCGCGCTGCTTCGAAACGAACTGCTGAAAAAGGACGCGTACAAAGACCTGCTGGCGATAAAACAAAAATACGATGAGACAGGAGACACCCATGAAGCTTGACAGCATCTATGCCGACGTGCTGAAAACCGCGCGTGCGTTTCACAGAACCGAAAAGGATCTGGTATACGGAGAAGGCGATGAGAACGCCGCCGTGATGCTGATCGGCGAAGCGCCGGGTGCCGAGGAAACGCGTCTGCTGCGCCCGTTCGTGGGCAAAGCGGGCAAGAATCTCGATGAGTTTTTGTTGGCGCTGAAGCTGCGCCGGCAGGATATCTATATATCGAACGTGGTGAAATTCAGGCCGTATAAGCAGAGCGAAAAGGGGACGCTTTCCAATCGCCCGCCCGAGAAAGAGGAGCTTGCCGCCATGACGCCGCTGCTGCTGCGTGAGATTGAGGCGATTGCGCCGCGCGTGGTGGTGACATTGGGCAATGTGCCGTTAAAGGCGCTGCATGGCAGCAGCGCGACGATCGGCGGCAGCCATGCCGTGCCAGTGACTGCGCACGCGCTGTCGCACCGATTTATGCTGTTTCCGCTCTACCATCCGGCGAGCATCATTTACAACAGGGCGCTCAAAGCCGTTTATGATGAGGATTTAAAAAAGCTCCGGAGCTTTTTGGATGCGCTTGGGATTAAGCCCACACTCAAATGAAATCGCGAAATTCACGGGGTTAAAGGGTGAATACGTAAGACGATATCCGCCAAGAATGATATATCGCTTTTGGTGCAAAATTGGGACATGTTACAAAAATATTAAAAAAGTCATAGAAGCGTAACAAACCCGTGACGCTTCTTTTTTCTGTTGTTTTCTTCATCTTTTGTGTATGGACGGCGTTTGCGTTTTGCAGCGGGGCTATGGATAATATAATCAATGGCAAACGGTGGAGCGGTGAAGAAGGTAAGCAGCTTAAAAACGCCGACAGCGATGGCGCTCAGATACCTGCAAAGTTTAGACTGACCTCCTAACCACGCCCCGGATACGGGGAAGCTCGAAGCGGCGCAGCATGCGCCGTTTTTCTTTTTCTGGCCAGATCTGATTCAACCACCATGATGCAGAGGCGCGCAAGATTTGAAACAGCGCTGCGATTTCTGCCGTATCGCATGCGGACTCTCTGATCATATAACCGAATCATCCGATCTCCTGCAAATCAGCACCATTCATGAGCGAATGGACAAAAGATATAAATCTTTTAATAACAGAAATGACTCTTTCAACTTGTACTCTGAATACCCCAGCTTCCCCCCCCGCTTATTCTGTTTTTAAAAGAGATTATACTTTTAACCTTTTATTGAGCGTGAAAATAGCTTTCCCTGCCCGACACATAGGTGTATGATCACAGATGAAATTCACAATACAGGAGAGACGAATGATGATTGATCTTATGGAAGCATTGATGATTATCTGTTTTGGCTTGTCGTGGCCGATTTCCATCTATCGGTCGTACAAATCTCGAACGGCAAAGGGCAAAAGCCTGCTTTTTGAAGTGTTTGTGTGGATCGGCTACATATTCGGCATCACACGCAAGTTCATGCAATACGCCGGTGCCGCGGGTACAGGCCTGAGCTTTCTGTTTTATATGGGCTGGGTTTTTTACGTGCTGAATATTATAGAAATTACAATCGATATATGTCTCTATTTCCGCAATGTAAGGCTGGACAAAGCAAGAGAAAGCTGCCTGCAATAGGCGTTTATGGACGCATTGTGTATTGACTTAAGTCAGCACTAGCCCTTATACTTTTTTTGAACCATACGACTGGCGGAAGTGGATTGACCACAAGGGAGTATGGGCGCTGTAGATTGTCGGCCGCCTGGGCATAAGCTTGTCCGGCGGTTTTTATTTTTTGACGGAGGTTATTTATGAAACAACCCATCATCATGGACGGCAGGGTGCTTGCTAAAGAGATCGAAAAGGATTTGTGTATGCGCGCCCGGCGCGTCATCGAAAAGACGGGCAAGGTGCCCATGCTTGCGACAATACTCGTGGGGGATAACCCCGCATCTGTCACGTATGTGCGCATGAAGGGCAACGCGTGCAAGCGCGTGGGCATTGATTCGCTGCGCGTGGCGCTGCCGGATAGCACGACGACGGAGCAGCTGCTCGCCAAAATTGAGGAGCTCAATGCGGATGAAAACGTCTGCGGCATCCTGCTGCAGCATCCCGTGCCGGGGCAGATCGACGAACAGCGATGCTTCAACGCGATTGCGATGGACAAGGACACGGACGGCGTGAACACGAGCAGCTTCGGCGCGATGACGATGGCGCTTGGCGCTTTCAAGCCCGCCACGCCGCTCTCGGTGATGGCGCTGCTTAAACGGTACGGCATCGATGCTGCGGGCAAAGAAGCCGTGGTTGTGGGGCGCAGCCCGATCCTCGGCAAGCCCGTGGCGATGCTGCTGCTTAACGCGGACGCGACCGTGACAATATGCCACAGCAAAACGAAGAACCTGCCCGAGATTGTGAAACGCGCCGATATCGTCGTGGCGGCGGTGGGGCGCGCGAAGTTCATTCAGGCGGATTGGGTGAAGGACGGCGCGGTGCTGATTGACGCGGGGTATAACGAAGGCAACGTGGGCGATATCGATCTGGAGAACGCGGCACCAAAATCGAGCGCGTATACACCGGTGCCGGGCGGCGTGGGGCCGGTGACCATTGCGAAACTGATTGAGCAGACGGTGGAAGCGGCGGAAAGAAAAGCGGGGCGGAGCTAAGAAGACTCGCTGACAAAAATCGATTTTCATTTGGCAATCCTCCGTCGCACTGCGTGCGCCACCTCCTTTCAAAAGGAGGCTTTCTCTTAAAGCGTTTATGTTTTGAAGGCTTCTTTGGAAAGGAGCTGTCAGCGAAGCTGACTGAGGATTGAGGGTATAACCCAGCTATTAATATAGAACATGGGATTCTTCCTCCCTGCGGTCGTCAGAATGACATGAAGGTAAATCGGCGATATGCAATCGGCGGATGTTCAACATCCTAAAGAGTATACGTGGACGACCCCACGGAGAACAGGCTCCTATGGAAGAGAACGGTCAGCGAAGCTTGCTGAGGATTGAGGGAAGCCGCACGAACAACGGCTATCGATATTAGACGTGGGATTCTTCCTCCCTGCGGTCGTCAGAATGACATGATAGCAGATCGGGCGCATAGAGCCTTTTATGGAGACATCAAATCAAAAAAGCCTTCGGCGTTTGCCGAAGGCTTTCGTTGCTTATAAGGAGATTATTTCCCGAGCACTTCAATGGCTTTCTGCGCAACATTGTCGACAGTGAGGCCGAAGGCTTCGTAAAGCTTGGGTGCCGGGCCGGACGCGCCGAAATGATCGAGAGCGACGATCGTACCCTTGCCCGCGTATTTGTGCCAGCCGAACGAGGCCGCGGCTTCCACAACCACGCGCTTGTCGAGTGCATCCGGGAGCACGCTCTGCTTGTAGGCCTCATCCTGCTCCTCAAACACATCCACACACGGCATGGAAACCACGCGCGCGATGATGCCCTGCTCCAACAGCTTCTGGGCCGCCTTGTAGCAGATTTCCACTTCGCTGCCCGTGCCGATGAGGATCACCGACGGGTCTGCGCCGAAGTCTTTTAACACATAGCCGCCGAGGAGTGCGGCTTCGCCCGTCTCATCATAAAGCGGCAGTGTCTGGCGCGAGAGCGCAATCACGGAGGGGCCGGTGGCTGTCAGCGCGGAGATGTAAGCCGCTGCCGTTTCCTTGGAATCGGCCGGACGCCACATATAGGTGTTGGGTGTGGCGCGCATGCAGGCCAGCTGCTCAATGGGCTGATGCGTCGGGCCGTCTTCGCCCACGCCGATGCTGTCGTGCGTCATCACATAAATCACGGGCAGGCCCATCAAAGCAGACATACGCACCGCGTTCTTTAAATAATCGGTAAATACGAAGAACGTCGCCACATACGGAATTACGCCGCCGTGCAGCGCAAGGCCGTTCGCAATCGCCGCCATCGCGAATTCGCGGATGCCGTAATGAATGTTGCTGCCCTCGGGGCAGTCGGGCGCGAAATACGGTTTGTTTTTAATCACCGAGACGTTGGAGGGGCCAAGGTCGGCGCTGCCGCCGAACAGGCCGGGCAGCTTCTCGGCAAGGCGGTTCAGCATAATGCCGGAGGACTGGCGCGTGGCCAGCGGTTTATCAAACTCGTAGAACGATTTGTCGTTGAGAACACTTAAGTCAACCGGATTAAAGCATTGTTTCCAAAGCTCCGCCATCTCGGGGAACTTGCTGCAATAGTCGGCGAACATCTTGTTCCATTGTTCTTCGGCTGCGGTATAAGCCTTCTGGCGCTTTTCGGCTTCGGCCTTCACTTCGTCCGGCACATAGAAGCTTTCTTTGTATGTCCAGCCGAGCGTCTCTTTGAGTAAGCCGATGTTCTCGTCGCCGAGCGGTGACCCGTGGCACGAGGCTTTGCCCTGCACAGCGGGGCAGCCGTAGCCGATGGCTGTGTTGATGATGATGATGGAGGGCTTGCCCGTTTCCGCTTTTGCGGCGGCAATCGCTTTGTCGATGCTGTCCATATCCTCGTTGCCGTTTTCCACGTGCAGCACCTGCCAGCCGTAAGCGTCAAAGCGCTTAGCGACATCTTCGTCAAACGCGAAGTCCGTCTCGCCTTCGATGGTGATCTTGTTCCGGTCGTATAGCAGAATCAGCTTGCCGAGCTTGAGTGTGCCCGCAAGCGAGCAGGCCTCAGAAGCGACGCCTTCCATCAGACAGCCGTCGCCCGACAGCGCGTATGTATAGTGGCCCACCACGTTGTAGCCGTCTTTGTTGAACATTGCGGCGAGATGCGCTTCGGCCATCGCCATACCGACGGCGTTCGCGATGCCCTGACCGAGCGGGCCGGTGGTTGTCTCGATGCCAGCAATGTGGCCGTATTCTGGGTGACCGGCGGTTTTTGAACCGTATTGACGGAAGTTCTTGAGCTCGTCAATGGTGGCGTCTTCATAGCCGAAGGTGTGCAGCAATGCGTAAAGCAGCATCGAGCCATGACCGGCTGAGAGCACGAAACGGTCTCTGTCCGCCCAGGACGGGTTTTTGGGGTTGTGTTTCAGATGTTTGGCCCAGAGCGTATATGCCATGGGGGCGGCACCGAGAGGCAGGCCGGGATGGCCGCTGTGTGCTTTCTGTACGCCCTCGACAGCCAGTATACGGATGGTGTTGACGGATAGGTTGTCCACGTTATTCATTGTATCCTCCTCAAGAATATTATACGGATAAACCGTCTGTTTCCGTAAGAGTTTCGCAGGTTTCGAACATATCAGACCCATTATAGTGTTTATTCTTGTAAATCACAACAACGAAAAAGCTAATTTCTTATCTGCGGCGGGAAAGCATGGTAAAACGCAGCACATTGAGCAGCGCGACAAGCGTGGCGGCCACATAAGTGAGAGCCGCGGCTTCAAGCATTTTCTTTGCACCGTATTGTTCTTCGTCTGTGAGAACGCCTTGAGATTGTAATGCTGCCATTGCGCGCCGGGATGCGTTGAACTCCACGGGCAGCGTGATCAGTTGAAATGCGAAAATGGCAAGGAAGATATACACGGCGATATTGATCGTATCCTTAAAGCCCATCATCAGCCCGAGTATCAGTATCGGCCAGAGCAGATACGACGCGGCGCTGACCACGGGCGCGATCAGGCTGCGCAGGTTCAGTGCGAAATAGCCTGTACTGTGCTGAATGGCGTGGCCTGATTCATGCGCAGCCACCGCCACCGCGGCCACCGAGCTGCCCGAATAGTTTGATTCGGATAGGTTCAGCGTTTTCTTGCGCGGATTGTAATGGTCGGACAGCCTGCCGCCGGTCGGCACAATCTGAACGTGATGAACACCGTTTGCCGCGAGTATGCGCGATGCGGCTTCGCGGCCCGTGATGCCGCTCATCACGGGCATTTTTGAGTATGTCTGATAAGCGCGGTTGACCTTTGACTGGGCCCACATCGCCACGATGATGCCGGGTATGATCAAAAAAATCGTCCAGTCCATATAATAGTAATTTGCAAATTGAAACATAGCAGCACCTCCGTATCACGTTTATTATTTGTATGTTTGCAGCTTCAATGCACCGGCGGCTCTCGGAAACACGGCATGCGCCACCACACCGGTGATCGTGCCGGACACAGCGCCGATGACCAGCAGTATAAACGCGTAATAAAACAGCCGCGTTTCTCCCGTCATCAGCACGGCCACACCCACCTGCATGAGGTTGTGCATGCACGCGCCGATCATCGAAATACCCACGATGGTCAGCGGTTTAACCAATTTCATCGCGGCAAACATCGCAAGAACGCTCAAAACAACGCCCGGGGCCGAATACAGGAACATCCCGAAGCCGCCCGAGAAAAACGATGCAAGCAGCGAGCGCAGCAGACCAACGGTCAGCGCGGCGGGCAGAGAAAAATAGCTCAGCAGAAACATGGACACAATGTTGGCAAGGCCGAGCTTCACGCCGGGAATGGGCAGCGGCACGAGTGCGCCCAGCATGTTTTCCACCACGGAAAGCACGAGCGAAATGGCCAGCAGCGCGCTGAGCAGCGCCATGCGGCGCGGCGTCATCTTATTCCGCAATCACGTCCACCCCGCTTTCTCCTGTGAGCGTGACGGAAGTCTTGTTCGGCAGGCAGGCCATACTGCTGCCCGGGGAAGAAAGCCACCCCGCGTGGATGCACTCCTGCCCGGGGCAATCGGACTCGACGAAAGCGATCGCGCCGTTTTTCACTTCAAAACGCACGTCGCCGACTTGGAACGATTGATCGACATCGAGCTTGACTTCCCTCACCATGCGGCCATCCACTCGAATCAGAGCCGTTTGCGCGCTGCCGCTGCCGGACAACATAAAGATGCCCCCCACGGCGATGGCGACAATGATTAAAAATAATATGATATCAGCTTTTGAGAATATACGCTTCATTGGTGATTTCTATTTTATCCTCCAGTCCGCTTGTGACATAAATGCCCTGATCGTCCGTAAAGAACACGGCTTCAACACCCGGTGTCTGCTCTGCGTAATCGAGGCCGTTTTTAAGGCCCATCACAAACAGTGCCGTAGACAAGGCATCCGCCTCGGTGCTGCTTTCACAAACCACGGTGACGGCGAGCAGCCCGTTATCGGCGGGATAGCCTGTTGCGGGGTCGAGCAGGTGGTGGTACGTTTTGCCGCCGCTTTCAAAAAAACGCTCGTAAACGCCCGAAGTGACCACCGACGTATTTTTCGCAGGGATGATGGCGGCATAATCGTTTTCGCTGCCGAGCGGGTCTCTCAGGCCAATCCGGTAATCACTTCCGTCCCCTTTATCGCCATACACGTACACGTTGCCGCCGAGATTGAGGATGGCGTTGCTGATGCCGTACTTTTTATAAATTTGCACCGCGAGGTCGGCTGCATATCCTTTGCCGATGCCGCCGAGGTCCAACTGCATACCGCTTTTTTTAAGCGTGACGGTGCTGCCGTCCACTGTGACATCACGATAATTGACGAGCGGCAGCGCGGCGGAGATTTCATCCTGGGACGGAACGCGCGGGCTATCCGATATGTTCCAAAGCAGTGACAACGCGCCGATCGCCGGGTCGAAAGCGCCATCCGTATCCTCGGCAAAACTCAGCGCATCCGAAATGAGCTGTGCCGCTTCGCCGCTGACGGCAACGCCCTGCGGTGCGCCTTGATTTACAGCATAGATATACGAGCCTTCGTCCGTTGACAATTCTTTTGTGATGCGCGCGAGCATCTGATCGACGTCGTTGATGGCGGCATCCGCATTCCGGCCTGTTACCTGCTGTGTGCAGACCGTATCGAGCGCAAAGGTTTCGCTCGCTTTTTCAGCGGGCGCACAAGCGCCAAAAAGCAGCATTGTGGCTGCTGTGAGCAAAATGCAGGCTGTAATCCTTGTTTTCATGCCTTTTATTATAGTGTTTTACAGCCTGTGCCGCAACCGGTCGTATGAGAAGCTCCTATATTTATCAGGTAAACAAAGTTTGGAATAACTGTGATCAATCATTTGTGCGGTTGACAATTAATAACATTAAGCGTATAGTGACACGAATGAAAGTAAGTACTTACTTAAAAAGTTTGCAATTTACATCAAAAAGGAGGGAAGCCGATGAAAGACACTCGGAGCAATATTTTAACGGCAGCGCGCGAGCTTTTCGAGAAACGCGGGTTTGCCGCAGCGACGACCAAGGACATAGCCGAACTGGCTGGTGTGAGCGAGGTCACATTATTCCGGCATTTTCCGACCAAGCGGTCGCTGTTTAACGAGACACTGCACAGCTGCCTGCATCCTTATACGCTGGAGGAATACCTGAAAAACGGTGTGACCTATGATCTGAAACACGATTTGAAACACATCGCTTGTGAAATGCGCGATAATTTCAGAAAAAATGCGCCGATGATCCGCATGATCATGCGTGACAAAATCAGAGATTCGGTGCCTGAGAAGGACATGATGAACAAGGAGCATCATATGCAAAGCAGCCTTCTCGCCTATTTCAACGCGATGAGAAACACAGGGGCGCTCAGTGTGCCGCCCGAGATGGCGATGAAGTTTTTTATCACAAACATTACGGGCAGCATCATGAAAGAAGTGATGACAAATGGCAAGCGTGAGAACGATGACACGTATTTTGATTGGATGGTGGAGCAGGTGATCGGGATTTTAAGCACAGAGTCAGGGAAGGGCAATTTATGAGAAAATTATTCAAATACATTATGCCATACAAATGGCCGGCACTTTTGGTGGTGCTGCTGACGGCAGGGCAGTCGATCAGCCAGCTCTACCTGCCGGCTTTGATGTCCGACATCGTCGATAAAGGCGTTATCGGCAAAGATATCGGGCTGATCATTGAGACGGGGCTCATCATGCTCGGTTTCTCGCTTGTGGTGACCGTCTGCACCGTGCTGGCGCGCCTTTTCAGCTCGCAGGTATCGGTGGGGTTCGCGCGTGACCTGCGTGCCGATATATTTAAAACGGTGACCAATTATTCGATGAACGAATTTGACAAAATCGGCACGGCGTCGCTGATTACCCGCACCACCAACGACGTCACGCAGATTATGAACGCGATGGTGATGATACTCAGCATGCTGCTGATGGCCCCCATCATGTGCGTCGGCGGAATCATCATGGCGGTCAGAGAAGGCACCGGCCTTTCATGGATTATCGTGGCCGCGATCGTGCTGATGACGGGTTTGATACTTGTGGTGGCGCGCTATGCGCTGCCGCTGTTCAAGTCTCTGCAAAAGAAGATAGACAAGGTAAACCTTGTGATGCGTGAAGGCCTCACAGGTATCCGCGTAATCCGCGCATTTAACAAAACAGGCCATGAGCAAGCGCGCTTTGATGAGGCGAACAAAGACCTGACCAACACGTCGGTCAAGGTATACCGCTGGATGGCGGCGATGTTCCCCGCGATCATGATGGTGCTGAATCTTGCGACCGTTGCGGTCATCTGGTTCGGCGGCATTCGTGTGAACAGCGGTGACGTGCAGGTGGGGCAGTTGATGGCGTTTCAGCAGTACGTGATGCAGGTGATGTTCGCGGTGATCATGGCGACGATGATGTTTGTGATGCTGCCGCGCGCGTCCGCTTCGGCTGAACGCATTAACGACGTACTCAATATGAAAGCGACTGTCACCGATAAAGTGACCGCCGCGCCGCAGACGGCGCTGCGCGGCCAGGTGGAGTTTAAGAACGTGAGCTTCAGCTATGCGGGTTCTGAGGAGGGTGTTGAAGACCTCGTGCTCTGTGACATCAGCTTTGCGTCAAAGCCCGGCCAGATCACTGCGATTATCGGCGGCACGGGCTCGGGTAAATCGACGCTGATCAAACTGATTCCCCGATTTTACGATGTGACAAAAGGACAGGTGCTTATTGACGGCGTGGACGTGCGCGATTACCCGCAGGACGTGCTGCGCGGGAAAATCGGCTTTGTGCCGCAGAAGGCAAGCCTTGTGAGCGGCACGATTGCGGATAACTTGCGGTTCGGCCGCTCCGAAGCGACGATGGAAGAAATGAATGAGGCGCTGTCCGTCGCGCAGGCGGAGGAATTTGTTTCCGCGCTTGAGGGCGGGGTGGAAGCCGCCGTATCGCAGGACGGCATGAATTTTTCGGGCGGACAGAAGCAGCGGTTATCCATCGCCCGCGCGCTGATCAGAAAACCCGAGGTTTATATTTTTGACGACAGCTTTTCGGCGCTCGATTTTAAAACGGATGCAAAATTAAGGCAGGCGCTTGCCTCACAAGTGAAGGAAGCCAGCGTGCTGATTGTGGCTCAGCGCGTGAGCACCGTGATGAACGCCGACAACATCCTCGTGCTAGACGAAGGCCGGCTGGTGGGTCAGGGCACGCACCGGGAACTGATGCAAAGCTGCAGAACGTACCGGGAGATTGTGGAATCGCAGCTTTCAGTGGAGGAACTCGCATGAGCAACGATAATCAGAATACAGCCAAACAGGGAAAAGGCCCCGGCCGGGGACGCGGCGCAATGGGCGGCGGCCCGATGGGGCACGGCATGCCCATGGAAAAGGCCAAGGATTTTAAGGCGGGCTTCAGCCGCCTGATGACATACCTGACGAAGCACAAAGCGGCGCTCGTCATCGTCATCGTGATGTCGGTACTCGCGACGGTGTTTGCGATATTCGGCCCCAAGGTGCTCGGTGAAGCAACCACGGAGATTTTTAAACCGGCTTCGGTTCAAAGCATGGTTAAATCGCAAATTAAAGAGACAGTGCCCGACGACATCAAAGTGCAGCTCGAAAACAATACAATCACATATGAGCAGGCGATTGCTGAGGCAAAGAATTCGCCAGATAAAGAAGCGGCAGCGAAAGCGGTTCAGGCGGAACAGATGTTAAAAGCGGCGAACGAAATGAAGATTGATTTCGGCAAGGTCGGCGGTATCATTTTAACGGTGCTGGCACTGTACCTGCTGAGCTCACTGTTCACCTTTATCCTGCAGTTTGTGATGGCAAGAACTTCGCAGACGATCGTGTACGATATGCGTGCCGAGGTGGATAAAAAGCTTGCGAAGCTGCCGCTCAAATACTTTGACGGCCGCACGCACGGCGAGATTCTCTCGCGCGTGACGAACGATATCGATACCGTGTCCACATCGCTGCAGCAGGGGCTGACGCAGGTCATCTCCGCGGTGACCACGCTGCTCGGCATCATCGTGATGATGTTCACGATATCGTGGATCATCACGCTCGTATCGCTTGTGGTGCTGCCGATGAGCTTTCTCGTCACGAGAGCGGTCATCAAAAAATCGCAGAGGTATTTCAAAAAGCAGCAGGCGGAGATCGGGCATATCAACGGCCATGTGGAGGAGATGTACGCAGCGCATACCGTTGTGAAGGCGTTCGGCAAGGAAGAGAATAGCGAAGCCAAATTCAACGACATCAACGAGCGCCTGTACGGTGTGGGCTGGAAGGCGCAGTTTCTCTCGGGCATTATGATGCCGCTTATGAACTTCTTGAGCAACATTTCGTATGTGTTCGTCTGTGTGATCGGCGGAGTACTCGTAATCAACGGCCAGATTACAATCGGCGATGTGCAGGCGTTCATACAGTATTCGCGCCAGTTTACGCAACCGATTATGCAGGTGGCGCAGATCGCGAATGTGATGCAGTCCACCATCGCGGCGGCGGAGCGTGTGTTTGAGGTGCTCGACGAGCCCGAAATGACACCAGATGTGCAGATGGTTGAGGTGCCCAAGGCGCACGGCGCTGTGGATTTTGAACATGTAAGCTTTGGCTATGAGCCCGGAAAAACGGTGATTAAGGATATGAACCTGAAGGTGAAGCCGGGCGACGTGGTGGCGATTGTGGGCCCCACGGGCGCGGGCAAAACCACACTCGTGAACCTGCTCATGCGCTTTTACGAGGTGGATGAAGGGCGTATTCTCGTGGACGGCACCGACATCAGCGCCATGCCGCGCGAAGCTCTGAGGCAGCGGTTTGGCATGGTGCTGCAGGATACATGGCTGTTCGGCGGGACGATTCGCGACAACATCGCTTACGGCCGCGAGGGCGCGACCGAGGAAGAGATTATGAAAGCCGCCAAAATGGCGCACGCGGATCATTTTATCCGCACGCTGCCGGACGGCTACAACACGGTTCTAAACGAGGAAGCGTCCAACATATCCTCGGGTCAGAAGCAGCTGTTAACCATCGCGCGCGCGCTGCTGGCCGACCCGGCGGTGCTGATACTCGATGAGGCGACGAGCAACGTGGACACGCGCACCGAGGCGTATATACAGAACGCGATGATTGCGCTGATGAAGGGCCGCACGAACTTCGTGATCGCGCACCGGCTTTCCACAATCCGCAACGCATCGACGATACTCGTGATGAACGAGGGCAAGATCATTGAGCAGGGCACACACAAGCAGCTGATGGACAAAAACGGCTTCTACGCCGATTTGTACAACAGCCAGTTCACGGGCGCAACCGCATAAAGCAAGGCGGAATACTTGGTAAATGGAAAAGGCTTAGCACGATAAGAATCCTGCTGTCAGGATTAACAGAGTAATCGTGACTATAGACTATAGCTGCGGTTTGCGGTCATTCTAGAGGAGAGAAGCGACGACTACGCAGTGGAATAGGATCTGGACAGATTCTTCATTCCGCTTCGCTCGTTCAGAATGACCAAATGAGTGCTTGACATAGCCATAACCTGTGCCGTATTCGATTCTTTCGGATACGGCTTTGTTATACACGAAAAGCCTTTGCCCGGGGGAAGGTCAGGCTGCTGATAAAGTCACAAATGCATTTCGGGCAGCGTTAGTGATTGGTTACTCGGTTGAAATCGCATTTTTAAAATATGCAGTGGAATGCATGACGAGATGGGGTTTGCATCAAAATGACCCTCTCCTTCGAGGAGAAGGTGGTGCGCAGCACCGGATAAGGTGATAATCACAAACGGTTTTCTAAGGCCCCAGGTCATGCCCCTGTCGGCGGCTTTACTGCCTTCCGTCCGCGTGATCGGGGATTATGATGCGTTGAGGAGTCAGTGTGCTGTGCTCACGCCTGCGCCTGCATCAAACTTTCCAGATGAGTGAGATAGTCTTTCTCCATCAGTTGAAAGCCCTTGTTCGGGAAGTTCTCAATCTGAACCTTTGCATTTTTTAGTGACTCGGCCGCTTTCTCGCGGTCGCCCAAGACGAAAAATTCATAAGCCGCGCGCACCCGGGTGATCATCGGCAGCGGCGCTTCAAGGTACTTTTTTATACCGCGCTGCGCATAAATCTCCCGCGCTTTGTCATAATCCGGCCGATGGACGCAATAATGATAGAGATAATCGAGCCGGACTGATTTTTTAAAATAGGACGGAAGCTTGTTTAAATCAAGAGCGTCGTATTTTTCAATACACGCGTCAAACTGGCCGTTGTCGTAAAGGCGGGCCGCGTCGCAGACCAGTATATAAGCCAAAAAATGATTACGCAGGTTCGCGTTCTCAGGGAGTGTGAAAAACCGCTCGGAATAATCGCGGAACCGTTTGCCGTTCATCATCTGCTCGTTGACGAGCATCATCATATAGAGGCCGTGCCGGGCTTCGGGCGACTGCAGCGCCTTCACCACGTTCATGCCATCGTTGGGTACCTGAACGGTCATCGGAATCAGGTTCATCAGCCCCGTGACCGCGCTGGCTAATATGCCCGCGAACAAGGCGGTGGAAAGCCCACCGGTTAACACAACGATGCCGAAAAGCATGGCCGCAGTCAGCAGATTGAAGATGCCGCCGCCGAGATTGTACAGCACGAAACGAAAGTCCGCTTCGTTTGCCGGAGGGGCCATGAGGCACTGGCCGAGCATAAAACGGCTCCCCGAATTTTTTAAACGCAGCTTGCCGTTTTCTTTGAACCAGACGAAGGACAGCAGGCGAAACGAGCTGAACGAAGAGCCCGTCAGTAGCCCGAAAACAAGATGCCCAAGCTCGTGGATCGGTATGCTGATGATATAAAACGCGAAATAGACGATCAAAAAAATGAACAGGTCCATAACACCGTCCTTCTTGATTAGAATTTTGGCAGAGGCACCCTATTTGCTATTTCTGTCATTATATCAGCCTTTATGTCAAATGACAAAGCTGATAAGACAAGAACAGCCCCCGTTGACTTTGGCCAATGCGGCTTGCTATCATAGCAGTTGTA
>JAEZNC010000249.1 GCA_023441905.1 Bacillota bacterium
TGGCTGACACCGTCGCGGTGGTGCTTGCCGCGGGCAGCGGACGTCGCTGCGGGCAGGACAAAAATAAAATGTTCATCCGCATCGGCCGCTATACCGTGCTGGAGCGCACGCTCAGGGCGTTTGAAGAGAGCGGCTGTGTTGACCGCATCGTGCTCGTTTATCGTGATTGCGACAAAGACGAAACAGAGCAGACGGCGCGGCGCGCGCTGACGTTGCCTTATACGCTCGCGGAGGGCGGCAGCGAGCGGCAGTTTTCCGTTCGTAACGCGCTCAATGCCATCGGCAATGCGGGCATCGTGGCCGTGCACGACGGCGCGCGGTGTTTTATACACCCCCAAATCATACAAGCGTGCGTGAGCAAGGCGCGCCTTACGGGCGCCGCCGCGGCGGGCGTGAAAACGCGCGATACCATCAAGGTGGTGGATGGGGATATCATTCAAAAGACGCTCGACCGCAGCCGTCTTGTCAACATTCAAACCCCGCAGGTGTTTGCGTTTGATTTGCTCAAAAAGGCACATGAGGCCGCCGCGGCCGACGGGTTTATCGGCACGGACGACTGCGGGCTGGTGGAGCGGCTCGGCGTGCCTGTCAGCTTTGTCGAAGCGGGATACGACAATATCAAGATCACCACACAGGAGGATGTTTTGCTCGGACGACAAATTGCGGGGGAAACGCTTCGCACCGGAACGGGGTACGACGCGCACAGGCTTGTGGAAGGCAGGCCGCTGGTGCTCGGCGGCGTGACGATTTCGCATACGCACGGCCTCTTGGGGCACAGCGATGCGGACGTGCTGCTACACGCGGTGATGGATGCGATGCTCGGTGCGGCGGCGCTCGGTGATATCGGCAGGCATTTTCCGTGCACGGAAGAATTCAAGGACGCGAGCAGCTTAAGTCTGCTGGCGCGTACACGGGGCATATTGGCCGAAAAAGGCTTCTCGGTGGTGAATATCGATGCGACGCTGATTATGCAGCGGCCCAAGGTGGCGCCGTATATTGACGAGATGCGTGCCAATATCGCACAAACGCTCGGCATCGATATTGATGCCGTGGGTGTGAAAGCCACCACGACGGAAGGCATGGGCTTTGAAGGCCGCGAAGAAGGCGCAAGCGCGATGGCGAGCGCGACGATCGTGGGGTAGATGATTTCTTAACTCCCTCAGTCTTTCACCAGATATAATCTGGTGAAAGCCAGCTCCCTCTTAGAGGGAGCTAATATTGCGAGCAAAAAGTTAAGCAGGTGGCATTACCGTCGATGACAACTTAGCAGAACATAGACTTTTGAGAACGCACCCTTGCCTCCCTCTTAGAGGGAGGTGGCAATGAGCGGACGCCAGTCCGGTCATTGACGGAGGGAGTTTTCAAGGCGGCTTCGAGCTGATTATCATTTTAAACCCTCCCTCAGTCGCCTATCGGCGACAGCTCCCTCCAGAGGGAGCCAGCAGTACGAGCAATGAATTAAGCAGGTGTCATTTGTCATGGATAGAGATTTTACATGCAGATAAAGCCGTTTAAGAATGTACCCCTGCCTCCCTCTAGAGGGAGGTGGCAATGAGAGCACGCCAGTCCGGTTATTGACGGAGGGAGTTCCCGTGGAACCCCAAGATATTTATCGCGGCCAGTTAAAAAAAAGCGAGCTGTTTTGCAGCCCGCTTTACATATGCCGTGTTACATGTTCTTTTCAATCACGCCTTTTAAAATGTCCATTCCCTTGTCGATCTGCTCGAACGACGCCATTGAGAAATTGAGCCGCATCGTGTTCTCATGCCCGCCTTCTGGGAAGAAATGCACGCCCGGCACATACGCCACACCCGCGTCCACGCACTGCTGGAACATCGTCACCGCGTTCATGCCTTCGGGCAGCGTAACCCAAATAAACAGCCCGCCGTCCGGCTTTGTGAACGTGACACCTTTGGGGAATGCTTCGAGCTTAGCCAGCATCGCGTCGCGCTTGCCCTTGTAATTTACGCATACCGTCTCAATATGCGCTTCCGCCTTTCCCGAGCGCATAAACGCGTCCACAATTTCCTGGGAAAGGTTGGCCGTGTGCAGGTCTTCACCCTGCTTGGCGATGTTGTACTTTTGTATGATGCGCGCATCCGCAATGGCCGCGCCCACGCGCAGACCCGGCGAAATGATCTTAGAAAAGCTCATCAGATAAATCACCGCTCCGTCGTCGTCGAAGCTCTTGATCGGCGGCACGGGAGAGCCCGAATACCGGAGGTCGCAATACGGATCGTCCTCGAGTATCAGCACGCCGTGTGCTTTGCAGAGCGCCAGCATCTTCTTGCGGCGTTCGAGCGACATCGTGCGTCCTGTCGGGTTCTGAAATGTTGGGATTGTGTAGACGAATTTGGGCTTGTACGCCTTGAGCTTTTTCTCAAGGTCGTCCATATCCATGCCCTCATCGTCCATATCCACGCTTTTCACGTCCGCTTCGTAGCACAAAAACGTTTGCAGCGCGCCGATAAACGTCGGTGATTCGGCGAGCACCACGTCGCCCGGGTTCACGAGCGTTTTGGCCGCTAGGCCGATGCCCTGTGTGGCGCCCGAAGTGATGATGACCTCGTCGGGCGAGGCGCTGATGCCGCGCGCCGCCATCATTTGAACCACGGTGTCCTTCAGGCGGCTGATGCCCGGCGTGCCGCCATACTGCAGGATGTGGCTGCCGTTTTTGTTGATCAGCGACGCGGAGATCTCCGCGATATCGGCAGACGGAAAGCATTCGGGCGCGGGGTTGCCGCCCGCGAACGAGATCATGCCGGGCTGGCCGATCAGCGCGAATATCGCGCGGATGGCGCTGCCTGTAACGTTATCGAGTCTTTTTGCGAATTCCATGATGGGTTCCTTCCTTTTTAAATCAATATCTAAATTAGTTTATTTTTTTCTGATAATATATAAAATACTTTTATGTCCTTTTGCTTTTTTGGGTTTAAGAATTACTTCGTATTTATTAACAGTCTTTCCATTAAGCTCTTCCTCAAATAAGTATAGTCTGTTTTGATCTTTATCAAAAATATGTTGATCAATAGGTGGATCAATTAGATGACCACGAATCTTAAATATATTATATATTTTATTTCTGCATTTTTTAATTTTTCTTCTTTCTTTTAGATAGTATCTTTGCTGAGGTGTGGCAACACCAATAAAATTTAATAAAAGTGCTATACCAGAAGCGTAGCCCATTATTGTAGCAAAATCACTACCAGTACCTTCAAACTCTGGCCATTCTGTACTCCAATAATTAAGTAAATTGTTTGATTCATTTTCAATTCGCTTTAAATCATTAAGCCCAATGTCTAAAGAATAGACCTCGTCGCATGAAGAAGTACTTGCTGATGGGATTTCAAAGATGTCACAAGATACAAGTTCTCCGTTCGTACTTATCCAATTTTTGATAATTTCAAAATAATTAACAAGCCGATCTGAGCTAACAGAATCCACACATATTATTAGAAAATAGTCGTTCTTTATCCTTTGAGCACGCCAACGGTCAAATAATTCTCGTGTCTCATCTATATGGAGTTTTATGTAATCAAGCAAAGAAAACAAGCTTATAGAAGTATCTATTTTAAAATGGTTTGTAGATGATTCCACATGAATACATTTTACTCCTCGTCCCCAAATAGCAAAATTATAAACATCATATTCACCAGTTAATTCATCTTTTATCCAATGCTGAGGAATGTCGTCATCGCATAGAATTTTCCCATTAATGTTCAAAGCATTATCCTTGTAAACATATGAACCTGGATGATGAAGATAGGAATATATTTCTAAGTATAGCATGATTAATCCTCCACCAATTTAATCCATTGCCCGCGCAAATGTGAGCACCGTCACGCTTGCCGCGCCCGCGGTTTTCAGCACACCCGCGCATTCGGCGGCCGTCGCGCCCGTCGTGAACACATCGTCGATCAGCAGCACGCGCCCGGTTATGGGCTTCACCGCTTCAAACGCGCCGCGCATGTTCTGCTTGCGCTGCGCCATAGTGAGCTTTGTCTGCGACGGCGTGTTGCGGATGCGCCTTATGGCGTCACTATGCGGCTTGCCCGTGAGCGCGGCCAACCGTGCTGCCAGCAGCGCCGCCTGATCGAACCCGCGCTTGCGCCGCTTTTTCGGGTGCAGCGGCACATGGCAGAGACAATCAAAAGAGACATCGGCTTCAATGGCCGCGCGCAGCATCGTCTGCGCCATAAACGCGGAGAGGTATCGGCTGCCGCCGTATTTGTAGCGCTGCACAAGGCGCGCCGACGGGCCGTCATAATCGAACGCCGAAACGGCATCGAGCCCCGCCGCCTGTGTTTTGCCCGCCGAAAGAGGCTGAATCGCAGCCGCGCAGGCCGGGCAGAGATAGTCTGTCACGCCTTTCTCGGTGCCGCAGACCACGCACTTGGGGATATACGGAAACAGCAGCTCCCACAGAGCCGAAAACAGCCGCATTTACATCGCCCCCAAAACGTCGGTTAAGTCTTTGATTTCATGGTCGAGCGTCGTGTAGCGGCCGCGGATCCGGTTATTTTGCACCATAAATTCCACGGTGCTTTTTTGCCCGATGATAATCACCTTTTCCATCGCGCGCGTGAGCGCGGTGTACAGCAGGTTGCGCGAGAGAAACCGTCCGCCGCCCGACATCAGCGGCATGATCACGACGGGGAACTCGCTGCCCTGCGATTTGTGCACCGTGACCGCGTACGCGTGCTCGATTTGCTCGAGCTCGGCAAACGCATAGATTGCGTCGCGGCTGCCGTCAAAGCGAATCGTCGCTTCCTTGATATCGTTGTCAATGCGTAAGATGCGCCCGAGGTCGCCGTTGAAAACGCCCTGCCCTTTGTGGTGATACAGCGTGCTGTCCGCCACAAACCATTCCATCTCGTAGTTGTTCTTGGTCTGCATCACCTTGTCGCCTGTGCGGAACAGCGTATCGCCAACCTGCACTTCCTCGCGCGAAGCGAGTCTCGGATTCAAGAGCTCGCGCAGCTCCATGTTGATGTTGTAAACGCCGAGAATACCCTTTTTTATCGGGCAGAGTATCTGTGTTTGCTCTAAAATATCGTACTTTTCGGGCAGCTCACCTTCGCTTAACAGCTGCTTAAGCCGCGCAATCACATTGTCCGGTTCGTTTTCGGGAATGAACAGGAAATCGCCCGTCACGTATAACTCGGGGCTTTCGCCGCGGTTCACACGGTGCGCGTTCTCCACGATGCTGCCGCCTTCTTTCTGACGGTAAAAGCGCGTGAGCTGTGTGACCGGGAACGCCCCGCTCTTGATGATATCGCGCAGCACATTGCCGGGGCCCACCGAAGGCAGCTGATCCGCGTCGCCCACAATCACAATGCGCGTGCCGTCCGAAAGCGCGCGCAGCAGCCCCCGCATCAAAAATATATCGATCATCGACGCCTCATCCACAATTACCGCTTCGGCTTCGAGCGGGTTCTCATCGTTGCGGATAAAGCGGATGCCGTTGTCAAAATCCTCGTCCGCGCCGACGCCGTACTCGAGCAGCCGGTGGATGGTTTTGGCTTCGCGCCCCGTGGACTGCTCAATGCGCTTGGCCGCGCGGCCCGTGGGCGCGCAAAGCGCGGTGGTCACGCCGCACTGTTCGAAAATTGAGATGATCGCCTTGGTAATTGTCGTTTTGCCTGTGCCCGGCCCGCCCGTGATCACGGCAACCTGATTCGAGAGCGCCATCAGCACCGCGCGCTCCTGCTCCTCCGAGAGCTCTACATTGCCGATGTAACGCGTATAAGCAGCGGACACGTCGGGGATCGGAATGCGCGGACGGCATCGCGAGAGCATAAACAGCCGCCGGGCGACGTCCCCTTCGGTCACATAAGCGGCCATGTGGAAAACGGCGGGCGTGTTGTTGATGAACTTCTGCGCAATCTCATCGGCCAGTGTCAGCGCGCTGATACGCGCGTCGATCAGCTTTTCGTCAACGCCGAGAATTTTTGCGGCATGGCGGCGCAGCTCCTGGCGGGGTAGGCACGTATGCCCCTCGCCCATCGCGTTGAGCAGCTCGTACTTGATGCCCATATCAATGCGGTATTCTGAATTCTTATCGATACCGATCGTGCCCGCAATCCGGTCGGCGCGTTCAAACCCGATGCCCGATATATCGTCGATCATGCGGTACGGATTTTCCTGTATCAGCATCGGTGCGGCGGCACCGTATCGCTCGAACACGCGAAAGGCCTGCCGGATGGAGAGCCCCAAATTCTGCAGATCGATGATGACCTGCTTGACGCCGATGTGCTCCGCAAAGCTATCGGCAATGCTCATCGCGAGCTTGCGGCTGACACCCCGCACTTCGGCGAGCAGCTCCGGGCTGCTCTCAATCACGTCAAACGTGCGTTCGCCAAAGGCGTCCACAATGCGCCCCGCAATCGCATCGCCCACGCCTTTGATGAGCCCGCTCGAGAGGAACATGCGGATGGATTCCGCCGTGTTGGGCAGCCGCGTTTCCACCGATTTGACGGAGAACTGTCGCCCGTACAGCCGATGCTCTGTCCACGCGCCGAAAAGCCGCACAAACTCACCCTCGTGAATGTGCGGCAGACAGCCGACGGCCGTGGTTAAGTCGCCGTTGAAATCGAGCGACATCACCGTCCAGCCGTTCTCGTCGTTACGGAAATTGATTTCGAGCACGGTGCCCTCAATACTCGTCATGAGCCCCTCAAACATAGGATTGGTTTTTGCTATTATACCATAAGGGCACGGTATTGTGTTTTTTTTTCAAAGGAGGGACGCCATAGACGCTGCCAATTAATTGGGTAATTAAACTTGCATTCTTCAAACCAAATGAATGTATGCAAAAATAGTTTGACATTTCAACGGCAGGCATGGGATAATGACATAAATTTATAATTCTTTCCGGAGTGTTCTATGATACCCAAACGTCAGTTTATAAAATTTGCAGACCTGATTATTAGCCGAATTACACTGCTATTCGTGCTGATTATTGGTTTATGTCAAGTCTTGTGGTAAGAACGCATCGGCGAAGGCGACAATCCGATCGGATAAAAGCCCTTACTGCAAGCAGTAAGGGCTTTAATTATAACTAAGGGGGATTTATGAAATCATCAAAAAGAACCGGACCCATTGTAGCTTCCATTGCGATTCAGTTGTGCCTCGGTATCGCTTATATCTGGAGCGTATTTCAAACGGGCATAGCCAACAGCATTTTTAACGGAGACAATGCGGCAGCCAGCCTCACGTTTTCGCTGCTGCTGGCCACGCTTACTGTGGGCAGCGTGATCGGCGGAAAGCTCGCGGCCAAATTCTCTACCCGGACCATCGTCATGATCGGCGGATTTATTTTAAGCGCCGGCTTTGTGCTCGCATCGTTTGCGAACGCCAGCATCCCATGGCTGCTTTGGGTGGGGTACGGCGTGATGGGCGGAACCGGTATGGGGTTCACCTATTCTACCACCATTGCGTGCGCCCAGAAATGGTTTCCCGAGAAAAAAGGCTTTGTCACCGGGCTTATCGTATCTGCGCTTGGTTTCGGCGGTGTGGTCTTCACGCCGATTATCGAGGAGCTGATCAAAGCGTTCGGCGGCGCCGAAGTGGGCGAGCCCAGCACGTTCTTGGTGCTCGCGGGTATTTTTCTTGTGGTCTGCACGGTGGGCGCGCTGTTTCTTAAAAATCCTCCCGAGGAAGAAACCAAAGCCGCTTCCGCTGTCTCCGTTTCAGACAACAGCCTGACTCCGGCGCAGGTGCTCAAAGACCCCCGGTTTTACATCATCACGCTCTCTTTGATGCTGGCTTGCATGGGCGGGCTCATGATGATCGGCTTTGCGAAGCCCATCGCCGTGGCCAAGGGCCTTGGAGAAACCGCCACGATCGGCGTGCTCGTGATTTCAATGTGCAACTCGCTCGGACGCCTGACATGGGGCGCAATTTCGGATAAGCTCGGCAGAAAAAGAACAATTATCGTTCTTCTGACCGGTTCCGCGGTTCTCTCTGCGCTGGTCAGCAGCGTCAGCGGCTATTTCATTTATGTGCTTATCGGCCTGATCGGGTTCTTCTACGGCGGGTTCCTCAGCAATTTCCCGTCGCTCACCGCCGATCTTTTCGGCCCCAAGCACATGGCCACCAACTATGGCATGGTGCTCTTAGGCTTTGGCGCGGGCGCGGTGGCCTCCTCGTACATTGCCGGTTACTTTAAAAACGTTGCCGCGACGGATATCTCGCTGATGTCTCCTGCGTTTTTCATAGCGGCGGGCTGTGCGGCGGTGGGCATTGTGCTCATGCTGCTGCTCAAGAAAAAACCCGTGGAAGAATAAACATTAAGATCTTTTGTATCAAGAGCGGCGTGGACACCATGCCGCTTTTTTGTATGCAAAGGTTAAAGAGATTCCATAAAAGGCATTTAACAAAAGCCAAACGGTGACATAACAGATTTGCCGCGTACATACAAAAAAGTGCGTACTTGTTTTTATACTTCTTTGGTATATATTGATTATAATAATAAGTTTTGGAGGGTCATTATGGCGTTTATCGATTTGGCTGCTCAGAGGTATTCGGTCAGGAAGTTCAGCAGCAAGCCCGTTGAAAAAGAGAAAATCGATCTGATTCTCAAAGCGGGGCAGCTTGCGCCCACCGCGTGTAACAATCAGCCGCAGAGAATACTCGTGATTCGCAGTGACAGTGCGCTCTCAAAGCTGAAAGAATGCACAAACTATCATTTTCATGCGCCGTTGGTTTTTTTAATCTGCTACGACAAATCGGTATCGTGGAAGCGCTCTTTTGACGGTGATGACAGCGGAAAAGTGGATGCGAGCATCGTGACCACGCAGATGATGCTGCAGGCGGCGGAGATAGGGCTTGGCACCACATGGGTGGGGTATTTTAATCCCGAAAAAACGAAAGACACCTTTAGACTGCCCGAAAGCTATGTGCCCGTTGCGATACTGCCCACCGGCTATCCGGCGGATAACGCGGCGCCGAGCGCGAACCACGGTAAACGATATCCGATTGAGCAGACCGTTTGGTACGATACGTTTTAAAATATGTCATGCTGAGCGCAGCGAAGCATCCCATGGCTAATGCGCTGTAAAGTGGTGTCCGTATTGATAGAAAAAGTTTAACCAAACGTTAAATAAGAACGAAACATCCTTGTAGTTAACAAAAGCGGCACGGTAAAGCCGCTTTTTTCTTGGAGACAACAGCCTGAAAAAGGAATAAACAGAGATTTGCAGAATAAGGGATATAGGTAAAAGAGAATTTACTATGGAACCCGGTGCTAAAGCAGCCTTGTTGGGGTCAGTCAGCTAAGGCCATTATAAAAAAGAGGAATTGATTTTGGAGAAACGTTCGGGGGTTAACAATGAGCAAAAACATTAAGATTCGGAATGAAGCAGAAGCAGACTATCAGAGAGTGGAAGACATCACAAGGAAAGCTTTTTGGAATTTATATGTGCCGGGGTGCAATGAACACTATCTGGTGCATGTGATGCGATCACACATCGATTTTCTGCCGGAGCTGGATCTGGTGATTGAGGTTGATGATCAGGTCATCGGGAATATCATGTACACGAAAGCGAAGCTCATTGATGAATCCGGCGAAGAAAAAGATATACTGACTTTCGGTCCGGTTTGCATTCTGCCCGAGTATCAGCGGGAGGGGTATGGCAGAAAGCTCATTGAGTATTCCTTTGAGCGCGCGGTTGCGCTTGGCTATGATGTGATCGTTATATTTGGAAATCCGAATAATTATGTCGGCCGCGGTTTTAAGAGCTGTAAAAAGTATAATGTCTGTCTCGAGAACGGGACATATCCGTCGGCTATGATGGTCAAAGAGCTTCTGCCGGGCGTGCTGGACGGAAGGAAGCGGATTTACCGTCAAAGCTCCGTATTTGAGATAGATGAACAAGAGGCGGAACGCTTTGACGAGGGGTTGGAAAGCCTGGAGAAAAAATACCAGCCCAGTCAGGAAGAATTTTATATTCACAGCCATTCTGTTATACAGTAAGTATCAGGCAAGGTGTAATCGGCGGAGCAGACGGCGATTACACTTCAACAGGAAACAGCGGCACGATGAGGCCGCTTTTTTCGCGGAGACAAACAGCCTGAAAAAGGAATGGGGAGAAATATGTAGAATAAGGAAGATGGAGATAAGGTATTGAATATGGCGTTATAGCAATAATGGGAAATATAATCTAAACGATATATGGGGGTTAAGTATGAAATATGTTCTTATTAGCGCGGATAATAGTCCCTCCGTCTATTTTGTTCCTGACGTCGTGGCAGACAATTTGAGAAGCTATTGTATAGAGTTTTGCGATAAATGGCTTCATGACAGTCCGTATGCAGAGAAATATCGTACAAATGGCGGTGTTTGCTATGATGAAACTGATTTTATTGAATATCTTAATACATGGATATTCCCTAATGAAAAATCCGTTTTAATTGAGAAGCTTGACTGGGTTCAATCTAAGAGGAAAATTCCAAAAAAGTATCGGAAGTATGAATGGTTTAATTTCTAAAAAATTTGTTTTACTAATATATCCTAACTCTAGTAATGGCATAATAAAAGGCCAAGACATAAAATGATTTGAAAATTATCATGTAGTTTCCTGCCCAAAGCGTTCGGCCTCCCACTAATAAAAAAGCCGGGATATCATTTTTGTGATACCCCGGCCTTTGCTTATCTCCGTGTCTATTTGCTGAGAACGTCTACCAAGTCGAGCCGCTCCCACGGCAGGTCAAGATCGGGTCGCCCGAAGTGGCCGTACGAGGCCGTCTGCCTGTATATCGGCGCGCGCAGCCCCAGCCGCTCAATAATCGCCGCAGGCCGCAGATCAATGGTGCTGTGCACCAATGCCGCAAGCTTATCGTCGTCCATCTTGCCGGTGCCGAACGTATCCACGTAAATCGAAACGGGCTCGGCCACACCGATCGCGTAAGCCACCTCGATCTCGCAGCGCTCGGCAAGCCCCGCCGCGACGATGTTTTTGGCGATATGGCGCGTGGCATAAGCCGCGCTTCTATCTACCTTTGACGGGTCCTTGCCCGAAAACGCGCCGCCGCCGTGGCGTGCGTAGCCGCCATACGTATCCACAATGATCTTGCGGCCGGTCAGCCCCGAATCGCCCGCAGGCCCGCCGATCACGAATCGCCCTGTCGGGTTCACGAAATATTTTGTTCCGGCATCCAGCAGCTCCGCCGGAATCACGGGCTTCACCACATGCTCGATGATGTCCGCCCTGATTTGCTCCTGCGTGACATCCTCCGCGTGCTGCGTCGATACCACAATGGTATCAATGCGCACGGGTGTATTGCCTTCGTACTCCACCGTCACCTGCGTTTTGCCGTCGGGACGCAGGTAACTGAGCGTGCCGTTTTTGCGCACCTCGGCCAGCCGTCTTGCCAGCCTGTGTGAGAGCGTGATGGGCAGCGGCATCAATTCGGGCGTTTCGCTGCAGGCATATCCAAACATCATTCCTTGATCGCCCGCGCCCTGGTCGGCCCGGTTGACGCCCATCGCGATATCGCCTGACTGCTCGTCGATGCTGAGTATCACGCCGCAGGTGTTACCGTCGAAGCCGTATTTGGCGCGCGTAAAGCCGATATCAAGAATCGTGCCGCGTACAATTTTGGGGATATCCACATAACAGTCCGTGGTGATTTCGCCCATGACGAGCACAAGCCCCGTGTTGACGGCCGTTTCACAGGCCACATGCGCATTGGAGTCTTGCGCCAGTATCGCGTCGAGCACGCTGTCGCTGATCTGGTCGCAGAGCTTATCCGGATGTCCCTCCGTGACCGATTCCGATGTGAAAAGTCTTCTCATATCTCTCTCCTGAAATGTTTCTTAAATAAAAAACCCCGCGTCAGCGAGGCTCGAAAAAAACCATTTTCTAAACCTCATCTATCGGGAATTGGCACCTTGACGAATGTGTCCGGTTGCCGGGTTTCATAGGGCCCGTCCCTCCACCACTCTTGATAAGGGTTTCTTATTTCGTATTTAATCATACCATATCTTGAAAGGAAATGCAATTCGGTTTCTTATGAACACCTCATTAATTTTACTCGTTTTGAGGAACCAACGGCCCTTTTTCCGTATCATATTGGAGCTTCTGGCCCGCTTTATCCATGAACCACGCAACCAGAAAGCCGCCGATGGCACACCCGGCACACGAGAGGATTTCAATCAGGGTGCCCGTATAACGAATACTCTCCGTTTGATTCGTCGGCACAACGGTCATGATGGTAGATGCCAGCACAAACCCCAGCACGACGTGAAAAATAACCGGATAATACTTGTTGAACAGATGGTTGATTGCCCGCGCCGATACGAGCACCAGCAGCACCGCACCAATACCGAGCGGAATAATGACGCTCATATCAAGATTACCGATTCCCGCGGCCATCGGTTCATAAAGCCCGAGAAATATCAGCAGTGAGGAAGAACTGAGGCCCGGCGCGATGAGGCTTATGCCCCACATTAGGCCGCAGACAAAGAACCACCAGATATTTGGCTGAATGTTGAGTGCCGCTGAATTTCCAAGGTAGATCAGCAGTCCCAAAACCACAGCGAAGCTGATGACAAAAGAAATGAGTGCCGATTTCGGACGCCCTTGCTTGCCGGCTTCTTTGTAGAGTGACGGCCCCATGCCCGCAATCAAACCAAAGAACAGCCATATCGTCATGCTGGAGGATACCGTAAACAACCACTCCACCAGCCGCGCCAACCCCAAGAACCCAATGACAAAGCCAATGAGAACGGGCAGCAGCAGCCAGATATGCTTTTTAAACGCGCGGAACGGATGAGCGATGAGCTCCATCATGGGCTGGTAAATGCCGAATATCACGCAGAGCACACCGCCGCTGATGCCCGGCAATATGGCGCTTCCGCCAATCAATGAGCCCTGTATCACGCGTAGCAGCCACCGCAGCACCGTCAACCGGGACGTTTTTGTCTTTTGTTCTTTATTCACGCAATGTTCTCCTCTATCTTAAATCTATTATACTGACCATTCGTTTTTATAAATGATTTTTTTTAATCAGGCACAATATGTCGAATCATTGTTTATCAGGAGTATTCTATACCAGAAGCAATTGTTTTGGCAATACGTTGTGAACATCAAACTTTCAATAAAATGGAAACAAAAAAGGCCGCCTTTGAAAACAAAAGCCGCCTGATTGTATGAATATAAAGCAACCGGACTTGTTATTGCGCTGAAGGCAGTATCAGCTGCACCACAGGCTGCTCCGCTGCTTTTTCGTAGTTGTTGTCGGCCACCTCAAACACCAGCCCAACCTGCTCATACGCGTTGTCCACCTTTTCAAAAGACAGGCATTTCAAATCATAAGTGGCATCGGCGAGCTTGGCCTGAGTGCCTTTAAAGAAATAATCTTCGGCCGTGTCAAGATCCAGCGTGGTGCCCTTAGTGGGCTTTAAATAAATCACAAGCAGCGTGTTGCCTTGTGCCGCGGTCACGTCGTCGATGCTGGCCATAAACTTCTGCGAATATTCAAAAGAGCCGATCTCCGTGACGATCGGTTCCGCCTTGGCGCAGGCCGTCACAAGAAGAATCAGACAAACGATCAGAATGATAAAACTGGTCTTTTTATATGCTCTCATTACATTTTCCTTTATCATTATTTGTTTTAGCCCTTAGAACAGGGAAAGGTATACATTTTCCCGTCAATTATATATCAGCGGGCCGCGCGGCGCAAGAAATTTTGAACGTTTGAATTGTTATTTCCCTTTGTGTATGCCATAATTTCGACATGGAAATATCAAAAGAGCAGCTCACAGCGTTTGCGCAGTCGCTGGGGTTTGCCGATATTCGGTTTGCGAACGCGGACGATATGCCGGATAAAAAGGGATTGGAACAGCCGCGGGTGCTGCTCCCAAGTGCCACCTGCATTGTGGTGCTGTTTGCGCCATACCGGCCGGCACTGTCCCCCGAACCGGGCCGCATGGCGCTGTCGGCTTATTATATCGCATCGAACAAATCGTACCATGCGGCGCGCGCCGTGGCTGAGTATTTGCAGCGGCAGGGCGCGCAGGCGCTGCATACCGATGCCCTCAGCGCAAAAGGGGCGGCGCTGCGCACGGGCGGTTTTTTAGGAGACAACGGGTTCTATTACCACCCGGACTTTGGATCATATGTGTGTATTCAGACGGTGCTGACAGATGCGCTTGAACCGGACGAAGCCCCGAAGGAAACGGGCGGCTGTCTGCACTGCGGGGCCTGCGCGGCGGCGTGTCCGTCGCGGGCTGTCGGCAAAATCGGGAGCTGCCTGCGCTATCACAGTAACGGCCTTGTGCCCGAGGCGCTGCGCGGTGATGTGTATCAGCTGTTCGGCTGTGAGAAATGCCAAAGCGCATGCCCGCTTAACGATACGGCAGGCAGCGAGCCGATTAGCTTTATGCTTGATGCGTTGCTGGATGGGAACGCGACGAAAACTCTGCGTGAGCTTGCGGGGCCCAACATGGCGCGGCGCGGGCGGATCATCTCGCAGGCGGCGCTCTATGCCGCCGCCACAGCGCAAACGCAGCTGCTGGACAGACTCAAGCAGCTTGCGGAAAATGAAGACGGGCCAATCGCTGCACATGCGCGCTGGGCGGTGGAACGGCTGAACGGAGAAAGCCAATGATTCGATTAAAGGCCTATGCGAAGCTCAACCTGTCTCTCGACATCACAGGCAAACGCAGCGACGGGTATCATGAGCTGGACGGCATCATGCAAAGCATTTCACTCTGCGATACAGTGGAGATCGAAAAAGCGGACGAAATCCGCGTGTCGATGGATGCGGGCAGTATAGACATGCGGCGCAACACGGCGTATAAGGCTGCGCTCGCATTTCAGGAGCAGACGGGCTGCGGCGGTGCGGCCATTGTCGTGCAAAAGCGCATTCCGGCTGAGGCGGGCCTCGGCGGCGCGAGCGCGGATGCCGCGGCGGTGCTGTATGGGCTCAACAAGCTGTATGGCGCGGAGCTGAGCACGGATCAGCTGAGCGCAATCGGCGTCACGGTGGGCGCGGATGTGCCGTTTGCGCTGACGGGCGGGATGGCACGCGCAAGGGGTATCGGCGAGCGGCTCACGTACGTTGAGCTTGGTAAGCCGCTGTTTTTTGTCATCGTCAAGCCGCATGCGGGTGTTTCCACGGTGGAAGCGTACAGGCGGTATCAAAAATCGGAGCCGCTGCATATCGGCACGGTGGAATATGCGCTCGCCAAGGGCGACATCGCGCTGTTTCTGCGCTACGCGGGCAACGCGCTCGGGATGGCGGCGCTCAGTATTGCCCCGGAAATCATGACGGCGGCAAACGCTTTGATGGCGGCGGGCGCGCCGCGCGCGCTGATGAGCGGCTCGGGTAGCACGATGTTTGCGCCGTTTGAGAGCCTTGAGGAAGCGAATGCGGCCGCGGGGCGCGTAAAAGGGGATTTCGCGTATGTCGGCGCTGTGAGCGCTGTGAAAACGGGTATTGAGGAGATCGTTTAAATGACGCTTTTTAAAGACACTTTAATCAATAAACTGCAGGGTCTCAATCTGCGCTATGATGAAGCGGTGATTGAGAGCTGCGCCGCCTATTATAACCTCGTGGTGGACGGGAACAGGCACCAAAACCTGACCCGCCTCACCGACGAAGCGCAGGCGGCGGAGCAGCATTTTGCCGATGCGATGGCGCTGTGCGCCGCAATGGCGCTGCCGCAGGGCGGGCGCATCATCGATATCGGCACGGGTGCGGGGTTTCCGGGTGTGCCGCTGAAGCTGCTGCGGCCGGACGTACAAATGACGCTGCTCGACGCGTCGGGCAAGAAGACGGATTTTTTAATAAACACGCTTGCGAAGATGAGCGTGCAGGCGGATGTGATATGCGGCCGCGCCGAGGAGCTGGGCTCAGGGCCGCTGCGCGATAGCTTTGACATGGCGGTGTCACGTGCGGTCGCGCCGATGCCGATGCTCTTAGAGCTTGCGGTACCGCTGCTCAAAACGGGCGGGACGCTCGCGGCATGGAAGGGCGAGACGTTTGCGCAGGAGATGGCCGATGCGGCCTCGGCGATGGCGACGCTTGCCTGCGAACAGACCGGCAGTTTTCCCGTGGGGCGCGGCGCGATTCTGCTGATACAAAAGCAAAAACCCACGCCGGATGCGTATCCGCGCCGGTTTTCCAAAATAAAAAGCACACCGTTGTAGACACTTCGAAAAAATTGACGCAAGGCCTTTGGTTAAGCCTTCTCATCGAGGAGAAGGTGACACGAAGTGCCGAATGAGGTGTCGGCATAACCTCATAGGTTGGGTGTTAAACAGACGTCAAATACTCGCAGAGGGAATGTCCAATATTAAGCTCATTTAATCCCGGTCACCTATTGGTGATAGTGCCCGCTTCACCCCCATTGGGCACGGACAGGGCGAGCCACGTTAAGGGATTTTCACTTTTTGCTAATCCATAATCTTCGCAATCAATGCTTGTGTTAGTCATTCGAACTTGCCTGATACAGGGGAAATAAAAAGATGCAGATTACATTCACAATCTGCATCGTCTTATGAACCGTATTTAAGCATTCATCATTCTTTGCCGTCTTTTTTTAAATCGAACTTGTACGTTCTGTACGTGCGGTAATGCCGCCCGCCTACGCGCTCCACACTGCGGCGCGACGCGACGTTGGTTTCGTCGATGCACGACGCCTCCACATATTTAATCTGTGTTTCCTGCCAATCCTTATACGCTTCATGATACATCGCGTAATTAACGCCCATGTTGTGATACTCCCTGTCCACCATCTGAACAAGGGCCCTCGCGCCCGTGATTTTACGCTTATAGTAAAGGTATTTGGCCCACCCTATGGGCAGTATCTTTCCTTTCATGCGCTTTAGCACCTGGTTGTAATCGGGCAGCGCCACCATAAAGCCGATGGGTTTATCTCCCTTGCGCGCAATGTAGCAGTAGTGCCCGTCGTAAAACTGCAGCAGGCTCTTGAACTCATCGATCACGGCATCGAGCGAGGGTGTGACGAGATAGTCCCAGTCTTCGGGCACGCTGTTGTCGAGAATCTGCTTAATCGCTTTGGCTTCGTTCACGATATCTTTGGGGTTAAGCTTGTCAACGCGGAAGCCGCCCTTCTTTTTGGCGAATTCCACCGCTTTTTCATGGCGCGAGATGTCAAAATCCTCGGGGTTAAACAGGTACGCGAAATGATCGTCGTTTTTGGTAAACCCGTAGCTTTCAATGAGCTTCGGATAATAATCCTTGGTGTGCGCATTTAGCAACACCGGCGGCCCGCCGTCTCCCATGACCACAAAGCCCTTGCGGTCGTCTCCGTTCGAAGGGGAAAGCGGCCCGATCACGCGGTCCATGCCCTTTTCGCCGAGCCACTGAAGCGACACATCAAGCAGCGCCCGGCATGCCTGAGGATCGTCCACACACTCAAACATAGAGAAAAACCCCTGCTTGAAGCCTCGCACGCGGTTGAGTTCCTCGTCGATACCCACAAGAACGCGGCCCACCGGCTTTTTGTTCTTATAGACCATAAAGAAAGCCTGATCACCGTTTTCAAACAGCGGGTTGCCTTTGCCGAGCAGCACCTTTTTCGTGTCTGATTTGAGCGGCGGCACCCAGCTGTGATCGTTCCTGTAAAGCTTAAACTCAAGATTGATGAATTTTTTTAAATGACGTGACTTATGTTTTAATTTTTTGATCTCGTACATTTGTTGATCATCTCCCTCTGGATACGTCATTTATACTAAGTCTATCATACACGAGGGCTTTCTTTTGTGACAACTACAAAAGTATGAATATTTTAAGGTTCAGTTAAGAAATTGACTTAAAATTATGTGTCGAATAGCAGAGATAACCATAATTAAACTCATTATGGATTCCATGCACATGGCGTTGGCCAAGCATCATAATCAGGTGTTCCCGCTGTCAATCGCGACGGGATGAATTCTGCGCAGCATCAAGCAGCGTCAGCACGTCGCAGCCCTATCGTCAGAGCTCGCGGCAATGGTGCCAAGAGAAAGCGGCGAGTTCTTCGTGCTGTTTGAGAAGAATGCGTCAATATGCGGGCTGTTGTTGATTGCAATTGATACAAGAAAGGGGGATGTGATGGTGAGATTGATATCAGTGAGAATCAAGGCAAGCAAAAGCCCGGCGCTGAAAATAGCCACCGGGCTTTGATTTTTAGACAGGATAATTATGGGTATGACCAATAGCCGGTGATCGCGCTCCCGTCCACCGCGTTGATGGTGAGCAGGCTGCTGGACGAAAAGCCGGCGCGGCAACCCAAACAATTATGAACCCATATGTCGTCTGCGGCAGCCGTGTTCTTGCCATCGGGCCATGTGGATATGGTGCCGTAAACCTCGAAGACGGGCACAAGCTGCCAATCCTCCGGATGATCCTTCACCTGCACGCGTGCCATGGAGAGTTCGATGCGCGAGACGTTGATTTTACGTTTGGTTTCTGCGCCCCGATCTATGAAGTTGTGAAGCGATTGACTCTCCAAGTTCACTGTTAAACATCATTTCTCATCTTGTAAATCTAGAACTATCCATGAATCGTCAATGTACCACCCACCGCAGGAGCATGGGGAATATTCGACAGGCTTCTTTTGCAGTAACACAGTCAGCACCATTGCGATTTGATACCTAATAGCCAAAATATATTATTCTAATAGCCAGTATTTGTTACCCTCATTTTTTATCAATTTGTCTAGGAAAATATCAAAGTTTTCTTCCATTACGTTCCATTCTATCGGATTCACTTCATGAAAACAATCAATTATTGAGTATCCTTTTTGACTAAGTTGAGCTTTGAATGCTAAATAATTGCCTTCACCCAAACACTCAGCAAAGACTATTATATCACTTAGCCAATCTTGTTGATACTCATCAGCTAATCTTTTGTTTTCAAGCAAAATTTCACTGGTACTAAAGATTTTAAATCCATCTATACCCTTATAATTATATATTTCTGCTCCATCACAGAATTCTAAGAATTCTTTAAATGAACTAGGTAAGAGTATACCCAATTCTTTTTCAACGGTTGTGATATCACCATCCTCTGCAGATGGATTCAATTTAAATTCCACCTCAAATACTTTTCCATTAACATCGTGCCTAACAAGCTTATTGTTTTCTAATGTACTTATAAGCTTAATGAAAGCTCTTATTGATGTACTATTCACATTTCTACCTCTCTATTGTGGGAATTTTCTTCACCAATTCGTAAACGGTTGATGTTGTTCTGGTTGAATCAATGGAACTCATCATACGTATATCCTTTTATCAAGGTTCCATCGGGCTGTAATATCGCCGTTGTGCTGCCACGCGTGTCATAATGATAGAAGTAATAGTTGTCCTTATACGGGTCATACGTCAGCGGATCCTGATCCTCAAACCGTTTGGAGGCGATAATGCTGCCGACATTACCGCTGGTCAATGTTAATATTACTATATATTGGTCATTACGAAAAGACATAAAAAACAAACTGCCATTGTATCAATGACAGACTGCTTATTTGTCCAAAATGCACGAGATTGATACAATTTAACGGTTGCCCGGTTTTAGTGGTCAAGGGGGTGCAAAATGGCCGAGAGGGGGTGCATTTTAAAAACCCATATCTGGTCGTTTCCGCTATTATGCAACCAAGACGGGTGAGCCGTCCTGCGGCTCACCCGCCCAATAAAAATTCTGCTATTTCTTACGCTCTTTCGAGTTTACACAAAATCGCTTTGCCGTGTTTTACCTATATCAATATACATCAAGCAAGTCCATCATAATAACCTCTTTTAAAAATGATTATACTCTCAATCGGCTCGTCAAGTTCTTCAGGAGAAGAGGTATATACTCCAATACCAAATTTGTAACTTGTAAAACCGCAGTTGTCAAAAACGGGTTCTATATTCTTATCGAGGGCATCAAACAGCTCTACAATTTTACCATATTGTTCTAGTCTGATTTCATTTCCATTCAGATTAAGAATAGATGAACCATAAAACTCCACAGCTTCACATAAATCCTCACTGTTATAGTGAATATGGCAAAAATTATATACATCCATATTCCGTGCAAATTGATCAGTTTCTATAATTTCTTTATACTCTAAGCCTATATTTTTACGAATATTTTCTCGAGTATCACCAAACTTAATTTTATTTACGCCAACATACGGTTCAAAATTGAAAATCATTATGTTACCTCCTATTTATTTCCCAAGTAACTTATCCGTATAATTTAGCATCTGTTTTATAGCACCAGCATATTTGTTTCCAAACAATTTATTCAAATCTTCAATGTCCATCTGTTGTGCCGCTTTAAACATACCATTTGAAATCAGCCGTTCTTGCTGGGCTCTATATGTTTGAGCTTTTAACGAGTTCCCCCAACTTTTAGTAAGCATATGATCTTCAGTAGACATATTTATGCACGGCCCTTTGCCTTTACTATACGGGCTCACAGAATCTGCTGGCATATGGTGGTTTTGTCCGCCATTTTATGGCACTTCATTGTATGCACCACCTGTTTTAGGTATGGGCGTGTCATTCGCCGCATTCCCTCCGCTGCTGTTAGATATGCTTTTCGCTGCCTGATTGGGTGTAGGTCCGCCGCTTGCGTTTATCGGTGGTTTTCCTATTGAACCTACATATGTACTTATTCCAAATGTGCCTGCCGTAAAGGCACCAGTATATATGGCTTGACCCCAATCAACTTTTCCAGTACTAATTAGTTGATCAACCCCGCTAGCCCCTACACCCGCCACATCCACAGCAGCAGTAGCATAACCTAAGCCAACAGTTCCACTTGCTACCAACGGAGCGGCTGCACCGCAAGATAATCCAATAAGCCCACCTGCCGCCGCTGCACCTGCATACACTTTCCAATCTGTGTTTATTTCCCCATCGTCAATTAAGTCCGTAGCAAGTGTTACGAGTCCTCCCACTGCTGCACCAATAGCACCAAGTAACAAATTAATGAAGTGCCCTGTCGGATCAATCATGCTTGTCGGGTTATTCCCACAATAGCTATACAGATGTTGCGTCCACGGGTCATACGGATTCCCCGTATACGTGTCCTGACTCAAGAAGCGGCCAGTGCTCGGTTGATAAAAACGCGCGTTCATGTACTGCAAGCCAGAACTTGTATCTGTGACTGAACCTGTAAACGTGACTTCGTTTAAGAAGCTGCCAGCCCCGCTCTGCGCAAGGTTGCCAAACTCATCATATGTATATCCTTTTATCAAAGAACCGTTCGGCTGTAATATCGCCGTTGTGCTGCCCCGCTAAAACTTACGACAATAAATCCTTATTTCAAGCTGCCGCACTCATTGAGAGACGCTATAAATCACCTGTCACTCTTTCAATTGCGATTCATGCCTATCAATATAATAACAAGCATGGATATATTAGGCCAGTAAAATAGTTAATTTCTTGTAAACGCAGAATTAAGACATGGTGTACGCTGCTTGGTCGCACCGCTTGTATTCTCGCCAATGCAACGGAATGCATGAAGGGAAGAGGTTATCATCAAGCTGTATTACTCTAAAATGTTTGGCGGCGGCTGACCTGGTCTTTGCCCCCACATTCGCCGGCTGGGCATTTTGCTCATAAGGCGCTATGGCCTCCCCACGACTTTGCCTCTCGGGAAAATCCCGGCCGGGCTGACATCTAAACCGCGCCATGCTCACAGGGCTTTGCCTGCTTACGTGGGTCGTTTCGCCCGCGACTGGCATCGACTTTCAACCACAGACCCGCCGCCATAAGGGAATTATAAGTGGCGGCATTCAAATAGTCAATTATGGGAAGTTTTTGTATGTTTGCAGAGAAGTCTGCAGATTGATTTATTCGTCCGCCGTGTTATAATGAGTGTGGCTCAAAAGAAGGGCTTATATGATTCCCAAGGAGGTGGTATGCGTGGACGCGGACCCCACATTAAAACACACATATTCCGGCGGCGTGCATACCAGCAGGCAGGCATAGGTGTACGCCGCTATAAGAAAGGCGGTG
>JAEZNC010000008.1 GCA_023441905.1 Bacillota bacterium
CATTAAAAATTTAAAAAAATTTCAGTCCAGTATTCTTTCTATAAAAAACCGCATCTTCTCAAAATCTGCGTCCTTTCCGTAAGCTGTCGAAAAGAAAAGTTTTGCGATAATTTCTGCCGCATACTTCTCTTGCCCTTTTTGAATATGACCGTCAATGATCATTTCAATATGCCGGCCCAACTCCTTTCGCAGTTTAACTTTAATCGATTCCAGCTTATTGAGTGTGCCGTTTTCCAAATCATCGGGAAATCCCGCCGCCCATATCTGATGCACTTTTGTCATCATCTGCGCCAGGTCGTTAAACAGTGTTTCGAGCTGTTCAACGGTGGTTTTTCCGCTGTTATTCCGGCTGATCATAAAGCTGTGAAACGCCTTCCAGTCTTCATCCAGCAGGGCCGAGATAATCGCCTGCTTCGATTTGAAATAGTTATAAAGCGTCCCTGTCGCAATACCGCACTTCTTAGCGATATCCCGTATGTTTAACTGATCGTATCCTTTTTTAACGATCAGCTCACGCGTTGTCTGAATGATATCTTCCTTGATATTCTCCAGATTCTTTGGCATGTTCCTTCCCTTTCGTTTTATGAACACCGTTCATTATATTCCTGACTGATCCCGATCGTCAACAATCTAAAAGAAAGATTTTACCTCCAATATCGCCGCGTGGTTCTGCGGCCAAAGGGTCTTGACGTTATAGCAGGCAAGGCTATCTCGCGACGATAAAAACTGCGCATTGCTTACGCTCGGGCGTGTGACCTCGAGCGCCTGTGCAACATCGGCCACATACGTGATATCGTCCTGTTTTGACAAATAGTAAGCCGCTTCTAAATACTCTCCTTTTGCGCTTGTCTGACCTTAAGACACACGCAAAATCGATTTATTGCATACGTGACAAAAAAATTCCCCAAGTTCTTTCTTTTTGTCGATACCTTTGCGTATATGTTATATAATAGGTAATTAGGAAAGAAAATAGGTGCACTAAAACGCTGGCATAAATGTCATACAGAATAGAAATGACTTTCGGAGGTTATATGAACGACGGCATCACCCTTTTTAACGATACACTTACCGAAGCCGTGGCAAAGAACAAGCGCTTCTTGCTCAAACGCCCGGCGTATTTGCCCGCCTTTGCGCGTATTGCGGCGCATATCGGCAAAGCGAACAAGCTGCGTGAGGCGCTGGCCGACAAGGAGAACCTCGTTGTACCGCCGGTGCTTATCATCAGCGTGACAAACGACTGTAATTTGGCGTGCGCGGGCTGCTACGCGTGCCACCAGCATCGCGACAAAAACGCCGAGATGGATACGGCACAGATTTCGCGCGTGGTGGATGAGGCGGCGGCGCTCGGCGTATCCGTGGTCATGATTGCGGGCGGAGAACCGCTTATGAAGCCGGGATTATTGGAGCTGCCAAAGAATCACCCGGAGCTGCTGTTTGTGATGTTTACCAACGGCCTGCTGTTAACCGGAGACACCGCCGACGCAGTGGGCAAACTCAAAAATCTGATACCTGTGCTCAGCCTCGAAGGCAGCCAATGGCTCACTGACGCGCGCCGCGGTCTCGGTGTTTACGATGCCGTCATGTCCGTAATGGGCAGCCTCGACAAAAAGGGCCGCCTGTTCGGCGTATCCGTCACACTGACCAGCGTCAACTATGACGACGTGGTCCGTTCGGATTACCTTAGAAGAATGCAGGACGCGGGCTGTCGCGCGGCGTTTCTGATTGAATACGTGCCGTGCGGCGCGGATGATCTCTCGCTGTGTCTGACGGATGAACAAAAGCAGCATCTGCGCGCCGTGGAGAAAGACCTCTATAAAACGCATGATATGCTCGTCGTCTCACTGCCCGGAAACGAAGACCCTTATGGCGGCTGCCTCGCCTCGGGGCGCGGCTTTCTGCACATCGGTGCTAACGGTGCGCTCGAAGCCTGCCCCTTCGCGCCGTATTCCGACACGAGTGTAAAAGACATGCCGCTCAAGGAGGCGCTCAAATCGCGTCTGATTGCGGAGGTTCGCGACAATCACCACATGCTCAAGGAAAGCCGCGGCGGCTGCGCGCTAAAGGAAAACGCGGAATGGGTCAAAGCGCTGCAGATGAAAAATGATCATCTCTCTTGAGGCTAGGACAGAAAATCGATGTGTTTTACCTCTTAAGCTGTCTATCGCGTATTTTGCGACAGACAGTTTATTTATTCTTTAATCATTAACTTTTTCGTCTATATCATGTATTTTCGGCATGCCCTCAAGGCAACGCTATCGACCCAAAGGCGATTGGTCTGCGTGTATCACCATCGCCAAAAAACAACATGCGTTCGCATAACAAAAAAGGAATTCCGCAGAAGTGATCATTTCGTCCGCTTTCACAGGCCCCCAAAAGTGATGGCCATTGCGGATGAAAAATCTATTATATCGTTGTTTACTATGCGGTGACCGGATAACGGATAAGTTGCTTTCGGCTAAAACAACGGCTTGCGGCTTACCAATATATCGGCTTTGCAGCTAAGCGACTGGCGAGGTGATATAGAATATCAAACGGCACCCTAGGCGCTTCACGCCTTCCAAAGTGAAATTCTTATCGCAAATAAAAAAAGCAGATACAGGGGAGACCTAGAATCTGCTTAAAAATATGGGATTTGTGATGGCTGCTTATTAAAGGGCCATCGCTTTATCGAGCACGTCTTCGTAGTATTTTTTGGGTCTCACGCCCACCGCGCTGTCAACGACCTTGCCGTTTTTTATCACAAACACACTCGGTATACTCATCACCCCAAAATGCTCTGCCAGCTCGCGCTGTTCATCTATGTTGACCTTGCCGATCACGGCTTTTTCCTTGTATTGCTCACTCAGCT
>JAEZNC010000151.1 GCA_023441905.1 Bacillota bacterium
CGATTGCAAAAAACTGTGCGCAATATGGCATTACAGCCAATAGTGTAGCACCCGGACTTATTGCGACGGAGATGACGCAGTCGTTTGGGTATGACCCGGAGACTGTGCCGCTCAAGCGTCTCGGAACGGCTGAAGATGTGGCTGATGTTGTTCTTTTCCTGGCGAGCGATTTGTCGAAGTATTTGACTGGCGCATGCATCGATGTAAACGGCGGCATGACAATGTTCTAGTGCAACGCCTAAGAACACGCTGGCTAATCGGACAAATAGGGCCCAAAAGTGGTAAAATAGAGAAAACGCAGCGAGACCACAGGATGAAACAGTGGTCTATAATATATAGAACGGTTGGACAGCCGACTATATCACTACACTTATACTAAATTTTCTGTAGTATAGCATAGATTTTTGAGTGCTATTTAGACCATATAGACATACTAGAATCGTCAGAAATGCCTTTAAATAGGAACATTCGGCTTGCTACCATACGTATTCCGAACCATGGGACTATCGCCTCCTAACCCGATACGATATGAGGCAAAAATCGAATAATAAGTTCCCGTAGCTCAGGGCGGATAGAGCGGTCGCCTCCTAATCGAGACCCCTTTCAAACTATGGAAGGGCGTTTGGCCCAGAAACCCTTATTTCATCAGCAATGAGAGAGACGTTACTTATTGAAACCGACGATTAAAACGACTTAAATACCACATTCTACGACGCAGAACTAACGCCTGTCTGTACGACGGAATTCATTGCATTTGCGCAGCGTTATCAGGATTTTAAAGACAGAAACGCGGAGCTGCTCGGCCTCTCGATCGACTCGAACGCTTCACATATCGCATGGCTCATCAACATATATCAAAACACGGGCATCGAGATTCCGTTTCCGGTGATCGCCGACAGAGATATGACGATTGCGAGAATGTACGGCATGATATACCCCGGCGTGAGCGGGACTGAGACTGTGCGCAATGTGTTTTACATCGATCCGAACGGCATCATCCGGGCGAAACTGATCTATCCGTTGACGAACGGGCGCAATATAGGCGAAATTCTGCGTTTGCTGGATGCGCTGCAGACCACAGACAGAGACAAGGCCGCGACACCGGTCAACTGGCGCCCCGGATTCCCGACGATCATCCCGGTACCGCAGACGGTGGGAGAAGCGATGCAGCGGCTCGATTCGGGCGGCTCTTGCATGGACTGGTATTTGTGCTACAATCAACCCAAGGAACTGACTTAAGGAGCAAGAAAAAGAAAGCGCTGGAGAGGTCCGGCGCTTTTTGTAATACCCTTGATCATTTCATATTATCACTTGTCCTTCTTCCACGTGGCTTTGCATAGGTTTGCCTGCAAATAATGCCGCATAGGTTACTGACCGATCAGATGCTATCACTCGTAACCACAAAAGAAGAACTGGTTTCCGCTATGGGGAGTCCGGTTCCGGCGATGTCTCTCTGGGCGGTGATATCACGAATATTATAACTCAGCTGAAAGCCGAACGTGACGTTATCCTTGTCCTTAATTGTTATGACCTGAAGATACTCATAAACTCCAATTAAGGATATGCAAACGGCATCAAACTTGTGCGCGGCGTCACCCTTACCATTCGGGACAGCTGCACGACCGCGACCGGCACGCGGGTATGGCTTCGTCCCACGCTTTCCATATACCGAGGTAGTCAAATGGTAATGATAAGAAACGCCATTCAGAGGCTGAAGGTATTGACGAGCAAACTGCCGCTCATCCTGCTGATTTTTTTGTTCGGCGGTATTTGCCTTGCCTATATGCTGGTTTCATACTACTTGCAGGAAAGCAGAGACGGGCAAGCATTTCAAAAACTTGCGGATGTTGTGGCAACGCAAGAATCGCCGTTGCCCGATTCCATCGATGCGCTGCCTGCGGCGTCAGGAGCACCTGAAGCCCGCCAAAGCGGAAGTACGACTTTTAAAGTGAATAGCCCTTCCTCTGATTCAAACGCGCAGTAGCCATTATGCTTTTCGGCAATCATCCTGATGCTTTTAGTGCCAAAGCCATGCTGCGGTTGGGTGCTTTCCGGCAATCCCTCCCGCATTGTAACGGTTCCCCGGTAAGGATTGCTGATATAAATGAGCAGCTTATCTTTATGCGGCTGGCAATTGATGCGCACTATTCGCTGCGTATCCTCGTCCATTTGTGCAGCGGCCCAAACAGCATTATCCAATCCGTTAGACAGCAACGCACATAGCTCTGTATCCGAAAGCGACAGGACGGCGGGGATATTGACTTCGGCGCTGAAGGTCACGTCCAGCTGCTTTGCTTTGGTTGCGAAAGAAGACAAGATCAAATTGACAGCGTTGTTCTCGCAGTATCGCATCGGTACGATCTTGTCTATATCCTTTTGAACCTGTCGTATGTATTCGCCCGCCATAAAAATCTCGCCGGCTTCAAGATAGCTATTGAGAAGAGAGAGGTGATGGCGCATGTCATGGCGGTAAATCGAGGTCTGCTGCTGCACCTGCTGCAACGTAAAAATTTCGTTTTTAGCGCGCTCAGATTGCGCTGTGAGTATAGCGTTATCCATCTCCAGCCTGCTGCGTCGCTGGACTTCCTGATGGTAGGCTGAAACAAACGCCACATAAAAGAGCGCCATCGCTGCGGGGAGAAATTCAATGACAATCCGAACGCCCTTATATAAGGCATCGGTATAAACGGTGGTGGTGTAGTCAAATATGTAATAAAACAAAGGGAGACCGCCGAATAGCAGCAGTGACTTTTTGGAAAAGGTCATAGCCCGGTAAGCTGCTTTCGCGAAATACCGCATGAAAAGAAAAAACAGCGAAACCAAAGAAAGTATATAACCCAGCGCATAGGCCAGCGTTGTGCCGAACAGATGAAACGTAACCGCCCCAATCCACTGCGGTAACTGACAGCAAAAATATGCGGTTAAAATGCTTGTCAGTGCGACACCCCATGGCCGTTTGAAGCGAAGCACCAACAACAGGAAAGCTGGAAGATGGGAAATCAGCGGATAGAGCTTTCTGGTGTTTTCAAGCCCAAGAAGAAAGTAGATAAGTATTTGCACCGTCAGAATGAAAACGCTCAGCACCGCGACCTCTCGGCGCTCCTTGTTTGAGCTGCAGCCACCCGCAAAGCCGATTGTGAGCAAAGTGCCGTACAGCAGCACAAGCAACCCCAAAATGATCGTCATCACGTAACTCCCTTTTCCGCAAACAGATGATCCATATATCCCTTGCGTACCTGTGCATAAAGCCGTCGTGAAACCGGTACGACGCTGCCTGTATAAACCAGGATATCTGCAGAGCGAAGCTCCTGTACTTGCCAAAGGTTAACGATAAACGCTCTGTGTACGCGAATAAATTCCGGTCTTTGTAAAAGGACACCTTCATAATCGGATAGCGGCGCGACCAGTTCCCGTACACTGCCATCCGTCAAATGAAAGCGCAACATTCTGTTCATGACTTCGACATAGGCAAGCCTGAAAAACGGAATGTTGGCTATGCCATTTTGGAACTTGACGGAAAAACCGTCTTCCGGCTTTTGGGCCATGCGAAACAGTTTATCCAAAATCGGAAAAAGATTATCCGCCGTGGCAGGCTTCAGCAGGTAGGCAAACGCTTCAACAGAATAACTTTCCACAGCGAATTCGGGTGACGAGGTTAAAAACGCGATCTTTATGTCTCCATCAAACTCCCTGACTTCATGAGCAATCTCCATCCCGTTTGCCAGCGGCATCATGACATCCAAAAGCAAAAAGTCAAAACCGCCTTTACGCACATCCTCCAGAAGTGCAATACTGTCTGAATATGTTATGTAAGTAAAACATGCTTTCGTTTTCTCCCGATAGTCATTCAGCAGCTTCGAGAGTCTGTTCAGCTCTTTTATTTGATCATCACAAACTGCGATACGCATATTTGGTCACCCCGTTGATTCATGCACGTTGTATTTTGTTATTTTACCATAAGCAGCTTGTGTGGTGTCACTCCTTCTTGACCGTTTACAACAAAAAACACCACCGTTCATGCGTAAAGCGGTTATGATAAAAAAATTTTGCTATGTTTGTACTGTGGCATCAGTCAGTGCCTATGGGAAATTATTGTTTAAATACAAGGAGAAATCATGAAAAAGTTATTGCCTCTCTTGTTGGCCATCGTCTTGATGTTCGGTCTCTTTGCCGGTTGCGGTAATGGGGCTGGCCTCGGCGAAGCAGCCACCACAGAGAACAACCCCGATCAAACGGCTATATCTGAAGACACAGACATAGTCTTCAGCAATTCCAGCGGAGATACATGGACGATACTTATGTATTTATGCGGAACAGATTTGGAAACAGATGGGGGATTTGCTTCGATAAACCTGCAGGAAATGACACTTGCAACAGGATCGGATAAGGTGAACGTTATTATTGAAACCGGCGGTACACAGCAATGGGCCATTGACGGCATTGATCCCGGACAGATACAGCGATGGGAAGCGGTCCCCGGAGATATAGAACTGCTGGATAGTCAGCCTTTAGCCAATATGGGCGAAGCGGAAACGCTGGGAAGCTTCCTGAAATGGGGCGTTGAAACCTATCCTGCGGACAAGTATATGTGTCTCATGTGGGATCACGGCGGCGGCAGCGTGTCGGGAATTGTTGTTGACGAATTGCACGGCGGAGACATGCTCAACCTGAAGGAATTATCTCAGGGCATATCCATGGCCGGGGTGCAGTTTGAGCTGATAGGCTTTGACGCCTGCCTTATGTCAACCATGGAGACGGCTGCGGCGTTAACGCCCTATGCCCGCTATATGGTGGCTTCACAGGAGCTTGAGCCCGGCACCGGCTGGGATTACACGGCCTGGCTTAACGCCTTGGCGGCGGATACAACGGCAGATGGCCTCGCGGTAGGCACAACGATCTGTGACAGTTTTTATGAAAAATGCGCGGCAGGGGGTACCGAAAGCCTTGCGACATTGGCTGTCACGGATTTGTCCAAAATTCCCGATTTGACGTCGGCCTTTGACGCGATGGCGGCTGAAATGAAGGGCTTCACTTCCGCTGCGGAAAAGCTGCAGCCACTGACGCAGGCGATTGTCAGGGCGGAGAATTACGGCGGAAACAACGACAGCGAAGGTTATACCAACATGGTTGACCTTGGCGACCTGACTTTATGTGCCGAAGGCGTGCTCGGTGATACCGGCGACGCCCTGCTCAACGCTCTTTTTGCGGCGGTACCCTACCATGTGGCGGGCGAAGGGCGGCAACGGAGTAACGGCTTATCCATCTATGTGCCCTTGGCGGCCGTGCCGGATGAACTCGATCAGTACGCCGCGTTGGCGGCGACCAGCGGAGAGTATCTGCGCTTTCTGGAAGGACTGTATGGTTGGACGGTACCCGACGATGTGGTCATCGTAGAACCTGTTTATCCGACTGGAGAGAGCACACCCGCCGGACAGCAGATTGCCGTGGAAGATATCGAAACGGCCCAGGCATTAAGCTCCGAGGATTTTGCGTTTTCATTTACCACGGCCATTAACGACCAAGGCTCAATCGTCCTTGACGTGATTGACGACGCAGAGATTATCAGCACTGTTGCTTTTAACCTGTTTTATCAGGATGACGAGAGCAATTCGCTTTGGTATCTGGGCAGCGATTTTGACATCAATCAAAATGATGAGGGGACTCAGTTTTGGGATAACTACCGTAACGTGTGGACGATCATCAATGACAATCTCTGCACGATGATGGCCCTGAGCTTTACCGAAGATTATATTCTTTATACTGTGCCCGTACTGGTAAACGGCAACCCCACCAATTTGCGCATGCTCTACCACAACGATACCGCCGAGTACGAGGTCATCGGCACTTGGGATGGCATAGACAGCGAAACCGGTATGAGCAGCCGCGAAGTTAAAAAACTGCAAGATGGCGATCAGGTGGAGTTCGTGTTTGAAGCATATGATCTGACTACCGGTGAGGACGCCTCTTTCGTGGGCGGCGGCTTCACTGTAAGCGGACCGATTATTGCGGAGGAAGCTACCCTCTTTGACGGTGTTTACTATTATCA
>JAEZNC010000278.1 GCA_023441905.1 Bacillota bacterium
TAAGAACAGCGGCGGGGAGCTTTATGCATTATGCGGGCTGGTTCGTATCAACGGCATCGGCGCATTGGCGGCCAAGATATTCTTCGAGGCCGGATATGTGTCCGCGGCCGATATCGCTTCGGGCGACGCACAAACCATGGCTGATAAAGTCAACGCAGTTAACAGCGAGAAGCATTACTATGACGGTATGCGTCTTGGGGTTAAAGACATGACGTTCTGCATCGTTCACGCAAAAATGCTGGAGAAATATTCTTCTTAACTGACCGCATTATTTCGGTAGGCAGCCGAAAGCCTTTTTTGTACTATCAAAAGCCGTTTTCTATCAGCTTGTTGTCGGTCAATTGAAGAGCGATTGTTCAATATTGCAAATTGTCTTTATCTGTTGATTGCGCTGTTTTCCTGTCTGACGAAGGCTTTGTATAAGATTCGATTCTTCATGAATTTGCGATTGTTTTTCTTCTTTAAACACAAACTTAAATCTTTCAAAAAGATTAGCATATTATGGATAAGAAAGCTTTCCGATATGACTATTGTCTTAGATTGAAGTTGACGTTTTAAATTTGCATATGCTAAAGTCATACAACAATCTAATCGACTTATTAGGTGATAAGCATGGAACAAAGCTGGAAGAAGAGAACGGCTATTTTTATATTAAGCCAAACGGTATCGCTGCTCGGGTCGTCGCTCGTTCAATTTGCCATCCTTTGGCATATCACGCTTTCCACGCAGTCCGGCCTGATGATGACGCTGTCTATCATATGCGGATTCCTTCCGAGCTTTTTCCTTTCGCCATTTGCGGGCGTGTTTGCCGACAGATACAACCGAAAGACATTAATTATTTTGGCAGACGCGGGCATTGCAGCCGTGACGCTGCTGCTCGCAGTTGTCTTCATGGCAGGGTACAACGCGATTTGGCTTCTGTTTGTGATATCGGCGATCCGGTCTCTCGGGACAGGAATCCAAGTGCCGGCCCAAGGCGCGTTTTTACCGCAGTTTGTGCCCGAGGCCAAGCTCACGAAAGTCAATGCCGTCAACAGCACGATTCAAAGCGTGATTTCACTTGTTTCGCCGATGCTGAGCGGCGCGCTGATGGCTTTTGCCAAACTCGAAGTCATATTCTTCATCGATGTGTTCACCGCAGCGATCGCGATTATTATTCTTATTACCATGCTGCGTGTACCGCCGCATCGAAAAGCGGCAGAAGCACAAACCACAGGCTACCTGGCCGACTTTATCAGCGGCCTAAAGTATTTGAAAACGCATGGGTTTATCATCCGGTTCTTAAGCTTCAGCGCCGTCTTCTTCTTTTTGGCGGCACCCGCCGCTTTCTTAACGCCGCTGCAGGTGGCGCGCAGTTTTAACGGCGGGGTATGGGAGCTCAGCGCAATAGAAATCGCGTTTTCGCTCGGCTTGGTGCTGAGCGGATTGTTAATGACGGTTTGGGGCGGCTTCAAAAACAGAATTCATACGATGTTCTTTGCGGGCATACTGCTCGGCGTTTTCACATTCGCCATGGGTGTAGTCCCTGTGTTTTGGATCTATTTGATCGTCATGGGACTCACGGGCATTGCGATTCCTTTGTATCACACACCGGCCACGGTGATGCTGCAGGAAAAGGTGGAGGAATCGTATTTGGGCCGTGTTTTCGGACTTTACGGCATGATTGCGAGCGCGGTGATGCCCATTGGTATGCTCGTTTTTGGCCCGCTGTCCGATAAAATCGCGATCGAGTGGCTGCTGATCGGCACAGGCGTGCTGATGACAATGGCAAGCGCGGCGCTTATAATCAGCAAAACGCTTGTAAAAGAGGGCTTGCCTGAAAAAACACTGGATTAATATCCTTTTTGAATACCGCATTTGCTATGGCTGAGTTTTAATAATCATGCTATTCTTAAATGCGTTGGAATTTAGGGATAAATTTTCTTAATAAAATCGAATAGTGTACGGCTGATGTCTTGTTCTAGCCAATTGTAATATTAATTCTCTCTATGCATACTCTTTTAATTGCCATAGGTTCAATTAACGCCAGGCAAATTATCAAGTTTATACGGTCAGCTTGTTCACATTGAAGGATCTGCGCAAATGTCAGCCGAGTGCCCCGATCGAAGTTGCTTTTTAGCACTTATATTTCAAATCAAACATCCGAACCACTTTTCTGTTCTTCATGATTTATATTTCTATTGACATAATTGAAATCGATAGATTAAAATATAACTAGTTAATTAGTAAATAACTAATGGAGATTAAAATGAAAATACCGACGACACTGAAGCATAAGCCTGTGATCGTTTCCGAGAATTATGAAAATATCGACGGACGCCGGGCGTATGATTCCGATACGAAAGGGCTGTCACTCGGCCTTGCCCAATGGAACGACCGCGGCAAGGTGGAAATATCGGCGAAAGTGTGGCGCTACACGGGAGAAAAATGGTCACGCCAGTCTGAAGAGCTGCCGCTGCACCGCGTGATTGATCTCGCGATACTTGTGTGCCGCGCGAGGCAGCATTTTAAAGAGGCTTACCGCTTTGAGAAGTTCTATGACCCTGACAACACGCAAATTGACAGAATCGGCCTTCAGGGCGACGCCATGACGGTGTCGGTCTGCACCGATAACCCTTTGATCGATGAGGATATCAAGCTTTTTGCGGATGTATTAAGCAAAGACGATGAAATCATAGGAGAGCGTTTGGCTACGCTGTCGAGACTTTTAAAGGAATTGGGATACTGATGGATAAAGAACAAAGAAAAAAACTTCAGCAGCAATACAGCGAGCGCAGCGTGGTGGGCGGCGTATACGCCATTAAAAACGCAGACAGCGGCAAAATGCTGCTGCTCAGTACGCTGGATATGCCGGGCAGCCTGAACCGCTTTGGTTTTGCTCTGCAGACGGGCGGCTGTGTTCATCCGAAGCTTCGCGACGAGTGGGGCCAAACGCCATTCACCATGGAAGTTATTGAAGAGCTTAAAAAAAAGCAAGATCAAACGGAGAAAGAATTTGCGCAGGAAGTTCAGGCGCTTTTTGAACTGACTGTCGAGCGATATTCTCCGGAAAAGCTGTACTGACGGAAAGTCAACGGAGCTTTGAGCGGGCGCTTAATGCCTGCCGTTCATACGATCCTTAGAGAGCATCTCGATGCTTCGGTCGTATGTTTTTTCGGTGTCTTTGGTAAACAGACATCCCGGCACTTCACCATGGCGGCGGTGATAATCGATGCATTCGCAGCATTTGTCGTGATGCGAACAGGATTTATACGTGCATGGGCATTGAAGTGTGTTGCTGCAGCTCATTGTCTATCCTCCTAATAAAAGGTTACTATTGATTATAAACATGTTCGTTCTGGGCCGCAACACGGAATTGGAGAGGAGCACTGTCATGAGCCGTTTACAGGTTATATTGGGCGATATCACAACCATCAACGCGGATGCGATTGTTAACGCAGCAAACAGCTCGCTGCTGGGCGGGGGCGGTGTGGACGGTGCCATACACCGCGCCGCAGGCCCTGAGCTGCTGAAAGAATGCAGGGCTTTGTGCGGCTGCGAGACAGGGCAGGCAAAACTTACAAAGGCCTATAACCTGCCATGCCGTTATGTGATTCATACGGTGGGGCCGGTGTGGCACGGCGGCGACCATGGTGAAGCCGGTCTGCTTCGCGCCTGCTATGAGAACTCATTGCGTTTGGCCAAGGAAAACGGTATTCAATCGATTGCATTTCCCGCCATCAGCACTGGTGTTTACGGATACCCGCTAAAAGCTGCCGCATTCATCGCAGTAGATACCGTTAAGAGCCTGCTTGAGAAGGATGGGTTCCTTGAAAAAGTGATTTTCGTTTGCTTTTCTCAAGAAACAGCGGATATTTATAACAGTTTATTGTAGTATCGCCGCCCGAAAATGAAAGCGGAAGGCAGAGAAAATATCAAAACATGTAAATTTTTTTGTGAATACGTTGAACAAAAAGGTTTATTTTCTTATGGTATAGAATTATTATCTCATATTAATTGCGATCATCCGTCCAATCGATATCAGGTGTTAAATAAAATGCGGTTATCGTAAAGTGGTATTCGGTTTTTCGTTTCAGACAGAAGTATATGACAGGAGATGTGTATGAGCCAGTTTGTCCCCGAAATACAAGGAAATTTGAGAAAACACATGGTGCATGTTCCGGAAGTTATCAATCAGGTGAGCGGAATACGCATATTCGGAAAAATCATCAAATCACTCGTTTTCACGACGGATGTGGCTCTTATCAAAAACTGCAACGCCAATGCGGTCATCGCTGTTTATCCTTTTACGCCCCAGCCGGTGATAACGCATGCGATCATCACCGTTTCGGATATCCCCGTTTTCTGCGGTGTTGGAGGGGGGACAACCACAGGCAAGCGGGTGGTGAACCTAGCGATGGACGCAGAATTTCAGGGGGCTATCGGTGTCGTGGTCAATGCGCCCACATCGAATGAGATTCTTTTAAAATTGAAGGAAAGAATTGATATTCCCATTGTTGTCACCGTTGTATCGGAAGCGGAAGACGTGGGTGAGAGACTCAAATCGGGCGCATCCATACTCAACGTATCGGGCGCGGCAAACTCTCCGGCTATCGTGAAGGCTATCAGAAGCAAATATCCCGAGGTCCCTATCATCGCGACAGGAGGCCCCACCGAGGAATCGATTATAAGAACGATTGAAGCGGGGGCCAATGCCATCACATTTACGCCGCCCACGACGGCAGAAATATTTAAATCGCTCATGGAGAAATACCGTGGCCAGATATAATTGTTTAACACAGCCATTTTGGACGGATATAGCCAATTTTTCTGCAGCAGTTTCAGAATGTAGAAAAAGGTTGCATTTATTGTTTTAATGCGTATAATATTATTGAATCATTACGGGAATATTACATTACCATTACATAAAATGACAAGCTATCGAGGTTGCTATGAAGAATATTCTCGGCAATATCTTCGGATATTGCTTAAAAAGCATATCACGGTTTGGACAGCTGCTTAAGCGGTGTGTTCTTCCTATTTTCGCGAAAACTGCCGATTCCAGACAACGGTCAGACTATCATAACAGGAAGCCTGCCCCGGTATCAACTGTGCGGTACAGCAAAAAGGCAAAAAAGTGGTGGAAGGATAAACGGGTGATTATCGCAGGTAGCTGCGCGATTGCGGCTGTTGCGATGCTGCTCGCTTTTGTGATTCCTTCGCCTACCAACGAAGCGCTCGCATCCGTCAGCGGCGGTTTGGGCAACAGCAACGAACCCGCTGCAGAAAACAGCGGCAAAACCGGTACGGCAGATGCTCAGAATGTTGAGGTTGCGTCGTTAAACGGAGAGCAGGCGCCTTTGGTATCCGATATGATGGGCGCGCAGAGCATTGATGATGCGGCCGTGACAGCAACGCCGGAACTTACGCCAATACCGACAACCGCACCCGACGATAAACCGGACTTGGTGCCGGGTGTTCATGATCCGCAGTTGATCGATATTCAGCAGCGCCTCATGGATCTTGATTATATGGACGAGGACGAGCCGACTGATTATTATGGGAACGGGACTAAATACGCGCTGCAGCTCTTTCAGAGAAAAAACGGCTTGCAGGTGGATGGGTTGCTCGGCGATAAAACATTGACAGCCCTGTACGCAGACGACGCGCTGCCATATACCGTGAAGATTGGCGACAGAGGATCGGATGTTGTCGCGATGCAGGAGCGCTTGCAGGAGCTCAAGTATTTAAAAGCGGGCCATACCGGTTATTTTGGCACCGATACCGAAACAGCCGTCAAGAACTTTCAGAAACGAAACGGATTATCGGCAGACGGCAATGTGGGTGAATACACGAGAGAGGTGCTGTTCTCGGAAGATGCGAGGGCGGCCAAAACATCGGGCGGCGGCAGCTCCGCTGGGGGCAGCGGTGGCAGTGGCGGCGGAACCACCATCGCGGTGGGAGACCCCGACCAGGCCTCTGTGGACAAGCTGATCGAAATTGCAAAATCCAAGCTGGGCTGTGAATACACGCGCGCCGCCAAGGGGCCCAATGAATTTGACTGTTCCGGCTTCGTTTATTACTGCCTTAATACAGCCGGGTACAGAATAAAGTATATGACGTCCAGCGGCTGGGCTAAAAGCAGCCTGCCCAAAGTGACAAGCATGGGGGACATGAAAAGAGGCGATATCATCTGCTTCAGAGGCCATGTGGGAATCTATTTGGGCGATGGCCAGATGATCGACGCCGGGTCGAGCAGCGACAATGTGCGTATATGCTCGAACATTATGGGATCTGCTTATTGGAAGCGCAACTTCATATGTGCGCGCCGCGTCTTCTAGCTCGGATATTAACTCTAAATAAAGATCTAAATTCAATGATGAAAGACACACGGCTAATAAAATTGTGTGTCTTTTCTAATTGAACCCTGTCATTTAGATAAAGGCATGAAATTTTACCCAAACGAATTTGTAAGGCTTATCAAAAAAGGGGTTGCGGTCGGCAGACGGCTGATGAGGTATCTGAAGAGAATATATGAAAAAAATCAAAAGTTAAAGCTCATATCACTTGGGATATGAAATAATGCAAAGTGATGAGTTTATTTCAGGGATAGAAGAGCAGAACTGAGTCAGGATTTCGGCGGTACATTCGCCGCAAAGATCAGCCATCAAAACTGAATTTTAAGTTAATCAGCGCTTGCACCAATCGAATACATCTAACATCAATAGTTATTTTTGGTTCAGCAAAAAAACTTAAACTCTTGCGCCGCCTGATAATGAAAAACCCCGGCAAAGCCGGGGAATCATCATCATTATCACATATGTATGGCAATCATTCTTTCGGTATAACATCATCTTCAGTGATTTGTATACAGTTATCGCCGTCCACCCACAGACGCTCAAGCCCATAAAACTCGCGTTCCTGCCTGTGAAACAGATGTATCAAAATATCACCGTAATCAAGCACGATCCATCGGCCTTCTCGATAACCTTCAATACGAAGGCGCTGCCTGCCCTTTTCCGTCAAGTATTTTTCCACCTCATCGCAGAGCGATCTGACATGAACATCCGACCGACCGCTGGCCAATATAAAATAATCCGCGACAATCGTCAGATGAGAGACGTGCAGCACTCTGACATCCTCGGCTTTTTTCAAGAACAGCTGTTTGGACACATTCAGTATGTCGTCATTAATTTGAAGCATCAGGTTCGTTTTCTTCCTCCTTAATATAATCATTATAAGCTTCTATGCTGTTTGGATGCAAGGCAAAGCCTTTACTTTGCACAAATCCCATCACTTGTTTCAATGCTTCCCGCATCGCATCATCAATATTCCGGTAGGCGATTTGACGGATAGCATTTATGCCTTCAAAATTGCGTCCGGGCTCAATCAAATCGGCGAGATAAATGATTTTTTCAAGCAGCGACATTCCCTTGCGGCCGGTCGTATGCCATCTGACCGCAGAAAGAACTTCTTCGTCGAGAATACCAAGCTGCTTTTCTATCATCGCCGCACCGAGTCTGCCGTGTATCAGTTCAATATTCTTTGATTCAACGTCATCAATCTCAATGCCGTATTCGGCAGCAAGCTTGCCAAAGCCGTATTTGCATCGGCCTTTGGCCACGTCATGAAGCAGCCCGGCGGTGTAAGCCTTATTTTCATCCGCGCCGTACTTATGGGCAAGCTTCACAGCCTCATTGGCGGTTCCGATGGAATGTCTAAGCCGCTTCTCATCAATGTTTTCTTTTAAGTAGTTTAAATAATTCTCGTATTCAGGCATTCAATCCTCATGGTTATAAATCTTATGCTGCATGATGTATTTGGCAACCGCCGGCGGGACGAGATTGTCAGACATCTTGTTCTCGGATATTTGTGAGCGGATATGAGAAGAGGAGATATCCGGCCCGCGCTCGTCAGCGATATATATCTTGTGACCAAACCGACTGTTCAACCTGTCTGCGTATTCAAATACTTTTCTATAGTCATTGCCAGGGCGCATGATACAGATAAAATCCGTCAGAAAAAAGACCCGCTCATAAGATTTCCAGTTTTCGAGCTCAAAAAGCGTATCCGCGCCGATAATATAGTAAAAGTTTGTCCGCGGTTGTGCGCGTGTCAGAATTTCGAGAGTGTCGACGGTATAGGTCAAGCCTTCGCGGCTGGTTTCAGCGGCGCTGACTGAAAAACGCGTTTCACCCGTTATGGCCAGACGAATCATAGCCATCCTGTGCTGAGCAGACGCGAGAAATTCTTGGCGTTTATGCGGCGGATCACCGAGCGGAAGAAACACAACCTCTCCAAGGCCAAACTCATACAAAGCGACATACGCCATTTTCAAATGGCCGTTGTGAACCGGATTGAACGTACCGCCCAGCAAGCCGATTCGGTTTTGTTTTAAAAACTCCGTATCAATACGGGAAAATTCAGCTAGATGGCTCATACTAGTCCCTTTCACTTGTATTATTATACAACAGCACGAAATTTATAACAAGTTGTGCAAGTATACATTCATAAGAATATGGCGATAATGTGTACAAAGGAGGCGGCTACAAATGAACACTCAAATGATAAGATATTATCAGAAAAAAATGCATGGCGGACGCTCAATTGTCGCACGCGGCATCGATTATGTTTTCTTCCGTCTGCTTTTGGTAATGATACTGTTTTCGTTTCTGCTGTTTTTAAGCCATTCTTTTGTCATGTCATTGCTCATCGCGGTGCTGCTGACGACCGCCGTCAGCCTTGCGCTGCTGATTGTGAATAAAAATAAGATTAAGCGCTTTATCAAAACGGATTTGCAGCGCATTAAAGAAAAATGCCTGCTGGAAACTTTAACGTTTATGAACGCGCAAGATTATATCAAATTTATGGATGAATTGTTTGATGGCTTTGAGGATGTGCAGCCTTTGGCCAATGGGTTCTCAGCTCACAAAAACGGGAAACGGTTTTATGCTTTTCATAATCACCCGCAGACAAAAGTGAACGTGTCGGATATTCTGGATTTTCTGCGCAGCTGCAAGGAGCCGATGGTTTTTGTTTCGCTGTCGGAGTATCATGACGACGTAAAAACATTATGTAAGAGCATGAACCAAAATGTGGCGCTGATAAACGGTGTGCGCATACTCAAAATTGCCGCTGAGAAGGACATGCTGCCGGACGAAAACGAGGCACAGGAACGGGCCGAGAACGAGATGAAAGAAGCAATATTAACGATTGATAAAATTAAGAAGACAGCTCTTCAGAAAACTAAAATTAAAAGATATATCCTTTGCGGTATCGTCGTGCTGCTTTGGTCCTTTGTCACGGGGTTTCGCATCTACTATCCTTTTATTGCCGCCGTCTGTTTTTTACTGGCTATAATCGCCGTCAAACAGCATAGAGAAGACAAAGAAAGTTCTGACGCCGGGGTATCCTGACTTGACAAAAGACTTGGCTGATAATACAATTAATCATGGTTCTAATATGAGAAATTACTATTTTCTTCTTATATGTAGATAATTCTTTATTAGCAATCTAATAGCACTGTTTGCATATTTTTATAACACGTTTTATAAGATTATCATTGATAGTGCAAATCAAACGGCGAATATATTGAAGTGTTAAACAGCATATATTTGCTTTAAAACTTAATAGAGGAGGTGCGATACACTCACGTGGAGATTTGGCAAATCTTACTGCTGATCGCTGCAATCGTAATCGGTGCATTTGCTGGTTATATATACAGAAGAAATGTAGCCGAATCAAAGATTGGCAGAGCAGAGGAATCCGTTAAAAGGCTTGTGGCTGATGCGCAAAAAAAAGCAGAAGCTGTCAAGAAGGAGACGATTCTTGAAGCCAAAGAAGAGATCCACACCTTAAGAACTGAATTCGATAGAGAGTCCAAAGAAAGACGGAGCGAGATCCAAAGAATCGAGAGAAGGTTAGCCCAAAGGGAGGAAGCGCTGGACAAAAAAATGACGAGCGTGGAATCCAAAGACGAACAGATTAACAAAAAGCTAAAGGAAGTCAGCAAACGCAAGGAAGAAATTGATCAAGTGTTTGCAGACCAGATCGTTCAGCTGGAGAAAATATCCGGCATGACGACCGAAGACGCAAAATCGCTGCTGCTTGAAAAAGTTGAGCAGGAAACCAGACGCGATATGGCGATTTATGTGCGGGATATCGAGAGCAAGGCCAAAGAAGAGGCCGACAAGAAATCCCGTGAAATCATAGCCAACGCCATTCAGAAATATGCGGCTGACCATGTAGCGGAAAATACCGTTTCGGTTGTAGCTCTGCCCAACGATGAAATGAAGGGCAGGATCATTGGCCGCGAAGGGCGCAATATACGTGCGCTTGAAACGGCAACAGGCATCGATTTAATTATCGATGATACGCCGGAAGCTGTCATACTGTCGGGTTTTGATCCCATCAGACGGGAAGTTGCAAGGATCGCGCTGGAGAAGCTTATCATCGACGGCAGAATCCACCCCGCGC
>JAEZNC010000200.1 GCA_023441905.1 Bacillota bacterium
GGCGAGGGTAATGGCGCAGGACGGCGGAAACCTGACAAAAGAGTTTCTGGACGGCGCAGAAAAAACGCTCGAGATCGCAAATAAGTGCGGCGCGCGGCGCGCGTATTTAAAATCAAAAAGCCCGTCGTGCGGCTGCGGCAGCATCTACGACGGCACGTTTTCGGGCACTCTGCGCGAGGGAGACGGCGTGACGGCTGCGCTGCTGAAGAAACACGGCATAGAAGTAACCGAGGTATGAAGCTTTTATGAATAATCGGTGAAATATGGGACGGCCTTATTGGTTGCAAAGTGCCGATGGATTATAATAGAAGCAACATGATACGCTGGTTCAGAGTCGATTGAGACAATTAAGCGTCCCTCAGATCACTAACTCGAAGGAATTGAATTGAGGTGGCGCGAAGTCCAGAGGGAGTGAACGGTGTTGAGCCATCATTTTCTCCCCCGGTCACCTGTCGGTGACAGCTGCAGACAAAGTCACAAATGTCGTTCCGACGGAACGTGAGAGAAAGAGGAATCCCATGTCAAAAGCGTTTTCCCATGGGATATATTGCGCATCGTTGCGTCGCACCGCTACTCATTACGCAGTGTAATGCATGACATTTGCAAGGGTTATTAAACAGCTATAAGTATATGTTGTTTAACCGCTTTGATTATGACAAATGAGGTGAGGGATTATGTCAAAGGATATACTGGTCGTTGACGATGATAAGAACATATGCGAGGTCATCAAGCTCTACCTGCAAAAGGAAGATTTCAAAGTCACGCTGGCTTACGACGGGCAGGCGGGTATCGACGCGTTTGAACGCAGCACGCCCGCACTCGTTGTGCTCGATATCATGATGCCGCGCAAGGATGGCTGGGAAGTGCTGAAAACGATCCGCAAATCGAGCACGGTGCCTGTCATCATGCTGACCGCCAAGGGGGAGACGTTCGACAAGGTGCTCGGCCTTGAACTCGGTGCCGATGATTATATCGTGAAACCGTTCGACCCCAAGGAGTTTATTGCGCGCGTCAAGGCGGTCACGCGTCGCGCCGGCATGCAGGAGGAAGAGAACAAGCAAATCTCCTACGAAGGCCTCGTCATCGATATATCCAACTACACTGTGACATACAAGGGTGAGGTGGTCGAGATGCCGCCCAAGGAAATTGAGCTGCTTTTTTTCCTCGCGTCCCACCCAAACAAGGTTTACACGCGCGAGCAGCTGCTGCAGCAGGTGTGGGATTTTGAGTTCTTCGGCGATTCGCGCACGGTGGACGTGCATATCAAACGCCTGCGCAAAAAGCTTTACGATCAGGGCGAACACTGGGAGATCAAAACGGTCTGGGGCGTGGGCTATAAGTTCGAGGTCAGGTAAATGGCCAAATCTCTGTTTGCGCGGATGCTTGTCGTCTATCTGCTCATCATACTCGTTGCGTTCGCGCTTCTCGGGGGCATATTCTTCGAGACGCTGAAGAATCAGTACTTAAACACCCAAATGGATGCGATGATCGGCAATGCGCAGATCATCAACGATTGGTGCGAGCAGTATTACTACGGTAAATTGTCCTATGATGGTTTTCAAAAACTTCTTCATAATAAAGCGGCTGCCGATCATACGGTGATTTGGCTGCTTAATCCGCTCGGGAGGTTTTATTTTGATCCCGAGGGTATCGGAGATACCGACGAAGCCCAAATTCAAACGCTCGGTTATATTGCCGATACCATGAACGGCACAATCGTCAAACGCACGAATTTCAACAGTGTGCTCAAGGATTCTGTCATGACGGTTGCCATACCGCTCAAAATTGGCGATGAAATTAATGGCGCCATTGTTGTGCACAAAGCTGTGAAAGATGTCAATGTGGGCATCAACGCGATTTACCGTCAGGTGTTTATTCCGTTGTTGATTTCTGTGGTGGTTGCGGCAATGCTTGTATCAATTCTGTCAAGATACATCGTCCGGCCCATCAGAGACATTTCCTACGCGGCGGGTGAGCTTTCCCGCGGCAATTTTGATTGGCGCGTGAAACCCAAAACGCGCGATGAAATCGGCGAACTCGCCGAGTCGTTCAACAAGATGGCGGAGGAACTTAAGCTGCAGGACGGCTTGCGCAATACGTTCATTGCCAACGTGTCGCACGAGCTGCGCACGCCGCTTGCCTCGGTGCAGGGCTTTATTCAGGGCATGCTCGACCGCGCCATCGAAGAAGAGGATCGCGACAAATACCTGCAGATTGTGCTCGGTGAAACAAAGCGTATGAATACGTTGATCACCGATCTGCTAAACCTTGCCAAAATTGAATCAGGTAAATTCCCGATTGAATACAGCGAATTTGATATCAACGAGCTGCTGCGCCGCAGCATTCTGCTGTTTGAGCAGCGTATAGAGGAAGGGCAGCTTGAAGTGAATATTCAGCTTGGTGAAAGCAAGTTGTTTGTCTGGGCGGATCAAGACCGTATTTCGCAGGTCATTACCAATCTGATTGACAATGCCGTGAAGTTTACCCCGCCCGGCGGAGAGCTGAAGATATGGACGCAGATGGCCGAAAATAAGGTGTATGTGAGCATTGCGGATACGGGCGAAGGCATCCCGGTGGAAGACCAGCCATATGTGTTTGAACGCTTCTACAAGGTGGACAAATCGCACAGCCAAAGTAAGGCGGGAACGGGCATCGGACTTTCCATTGTCAAGCGGATTATCTCCCAACACGGAGAAAATATTACGCTGCAGTCGGTACCGGGCAAGGGAACAACGTTTACATTTTCACTCACGCGCACGTTTGAAGCGCAGGGATAAAGTAACGTTTTGTTCACCACTTGTTTGCACTTTGTTAAAAAGAGGCGTATATAATAACACCCATACAGCAATAATGTTCCTAGGAGGTTATAACCAATGAACGATGAAACAAAACCCCAGGGCGACGAAGAAAGATCCCAAGGGTGGGAAGGCGAGAATCGCGGATTAGATCAGCAGCCGCCGACAGCCGGCGGCGGATATGGTTTTTATGGGCAGCAAAACCAAAATTGGGGGCAGCCATGGCAGCAGCCCATATACACGGGGGCTCCTGCCCATAAGCCAAACAAGCCCAAAAAATCAAAAGGCGGGCTCATTGCGCTGCTGATTGTGGTATGTCTGGTCGGCGGTGCCGCTGCCGGCACATTTCTCGTGGCACCGAATATCGGGAATATCAACGGAGCGCGGCCCGGCAACCTTGCAATGCTGCCGCAGGACAGCGCGATACCTTCGCCGACGGGCGACAATGCGCAGACAACAGACGTGCCCGAAATCGGCGGCACCGCGCCCGACATTGACGGCACGGTAACGAACCCGATTGTGCAGATAGCAAAGGAAGTCGGCCCTTCGATCGTGGGCGTCGCGGTCAGTGTCAATCAGCCGATGCTCGGAGATCTGGAGTCGGCACAACAGGAGAGCGGCTATGGCACAGGCATCATCGTGACGCAGGACGGCTATATCGCCACCAACAACCACGTGGTTCAGGGTGCCGATTCCGTCAAAATCAAGCTTTTTGACGGCACGGAATACCAGGCGACCGTGGTGGGCACTGACAAGACCACGGACCTTGCGGTGATCAAGATCGACGCGACGGGGCTCATCCCGGCGGCGCTCGGCGATTCGGACGCGCTTGAGGTGGGTGAAAACGTGGTGGCCATCGGCAATCCTTTGGGTGAAGAGCTCGCGGGCAGCGTGACATCGGGCATTGTGAGCGCGCTCAAACGCGTGATCCCGACGAAAGGTTTCAGCCAGGAATACATTCAGACTGACGCGGCCATCAACCCCGGCAACAGCGGCGGCGCGCTCGTCAACATGAAGGGACAGGTTATCGGTATCAACACACTCAAAACATATATGGCCGGTTACGACGAGTACGGTGTGCCGATCGGCACGGAGGGAATCGGCTTTGCGATACCGATCAATCACGCGAAACCGATTGTGGAACAGCTGATCGCAACAGGCAGCGTCCAGCGCCCGGGTATCGGCATATCCTGCTTCGTGGACGAAACGCATCAGGTCAACCCCGAAGGTGCGCCTGCAGGCGTCACGGTTTCGGATGTGACAAAAAACGGCCCGGCGGCGCAGGCAGGGCTTCAGGCCGGCGATATCATCACTGCGATAGACGGTACGGCAGTAGATACGGTGGACGCGCTGACGACCATTCTGCAGAGCCACGCAATCGGAGAAAAGGCTGAGCTCGCCGTTTGGCGCAAAGGACAGGAGTACAAGGCTGTTGTGACCATCGGCGATCTCAATAATATGGGATAAGCTTTTAAAGTTGAAAGAAGCAGCACGGCGGGACAATCTCGTCGGCTGCTTCTTTTTGGTTGCGGCGTCTCCGAAAAGACAAATTGCAATGAAAACCCTGTGTCTTAGAGTTCGGTGTCCCCGCTGTTGTTGTTTTCGACGGGCTTGATCCCCTTGTTTTCACAGTTGCTCAGGTCGTTTGTGCACTGCGTGGACCGCATTTTTCGTGCTTTTTTCGTCTTCATAGCCGTCACCTCCGCCACTATTGTGCCCTGAATCGCTCATGGTTACCCAAAAAACGCGGAGGATGCGCAACGCCGGTGCCATCAAACCCGCGACAGGCTTCCATTCATTCGGTTCTTAACAAAAAAAAGCCGTTTTGTTATGAAAAATATTATGGTATGATGTTTTAAATCCACAGGCACACATGAGCTGATAAGAAACGGGTGATGACAAAATGCACGATTTTTTAAGCTTCGGGTTGGTTGGGGAG
>JAEZNC010000019.1 GCA_023441905.1 Bacillota bacterium
TACACATCAACACTTAGTTTATACTTAACACAAAATATATATGAACGCAAGTGGGGTTTGAAATTATGGCTCATATTGCATTAAATCAGGCTAAAACCACAGCTTTATGATCGTATACGGCCTTGCCGCATGGACCGGGCCTGGGCGGAAATCAATCTGTCAAACCTCGCGCATAGTGCGCGAGCGCTGCAAAACGTTCTCGATGATAACACAAAGGTCATGGCGGTGGTGAAAGCCGATGCGTACGGGCAAGGCGAAGTGCTGCTCCGCGGATGCCGCGCGCCGATGATCGGCCGGATATGCATGGATCAGCTAATGGCGGAATCATCAATCCGTCATTCCTCATTTCATCATTGTTGGCTTCAGCGTTTAATTTCATGACTGCACGCCGCAGCCTGGACACAGAAATATCAATTGATACAATCAGCGCGCAGGGAGCGCTCATCTGGCACCTTCGCTGCTCGAATGCACTGTTTGACATCAACAAACGCACAATTATGGCGTTTCAAGGCTCAGGTAAGCGATGCCCCATTTGTTGATTTCCTTGAGTATGGGCATCAGAGATTTGCCGAAGTCGCTCAGCGAGTATTCAACGCGAAGCGGGACTTCGGGATACACGTTTCGAATGATGAGGCCGCCCTTTTCGAGCTCTCGCAGCTGAGCGGTGAGCACTTTCTGCGTGGCTTCCGGAAACCGGCGGCAGATTTCGCCGAATCGCAGCGTTACGTCGGACAGATTCCAGAGAATCACGCTTTTCCACTTGCCGCTGATCAGATGCACGGCAAGCTCCATCGGACAGTTAAAATTTCTGTTATTGAATTGAATCATGGCCCCAACTTTCTGCTTACTTCTTTGGAAAGCAACAGACTTATTTGTGCGTTATTGTAAAGACAGAATCTGATACTATTATATAGAAGAACAAAAACGTTGACAAATGGATTTGGAGGCAAAAAGTGACGAACAGTCTGATTGAAACCATCAACAGCCGGAGAAGTATCCGGCGTGTTTCCGAAACACTGTTGAAGGAGAAAACACAATAAGGTGTTTATTCATCAAACAGGAAAGCGCCGGACATTTCGTCCGGCGCTTTTGTGCTGCATCAGATACTTATGGGTAACAGCCTATTTGACCGTCACTGTGCATGCTGCGGTTTGGCCGCTGCTCGTTGTTGCGCTGATCACAGCGGTGCCGGGGGATATGGCCTTCACGCGCCCCTTGGCATCAACCGTGGCCACAGCCGTGTTGCTGCTGGCCCATGTGACGGTTTTAAAGTCCGTATTGCTTGGCTTCACCGAGGCCTTCAGCGTGGCCGTTTTGCCCGTTTTAACTGTCAGCGAAGCTTTAGATATCTTGACGCCCGACGGATAAATCGGAGTCACCGTCACGGTGCAGCTCACCGTGACGCCGCTGCCATCCTTCGCGGTGCACGTGATGATGGCTGTACCGCCCGCTTTGCCGGTCACCACCCCCGAGCTGGATACGGAGGCCACTTTGGGATTGCTGGATTTCCAGCTGACCTTTTTGTTGCTCGCAGTGACGGGCGCGATGGACGCGGCCAGCTTGAGTTTTTGCGTCCTTGCGATGGTCGCACTGGTTGTATTCAGCGTCATCGACGATACGAGCTGCTTAACGGTGATCGATCTCCTTATCGTTGTGGTTTTGGTCTTAATCTTCCCTTTCTTATCGGTGGTTTGTGTCACCATCTTTGTGATGATTGTCGTTTTGCCGCCCGTAAGGAAGGTCACGTTACCGGCCGAATCCACAGAAGCGACGGATGGACTGCCGGAGGAATAAGTCACCGACACCACCGTGTAGCCTTTGGGCGCCGCCGGAGGAATAATGGTCAGTGCGGTGCCCGCGTTGACCTTAGACGGCAGCTTTTTGGCAGGAAAACTACCCAAATGCGACGGCTGTCCGACCATGACAGAGCAGGTGGCCGTGTTGTCCGTGTTGACCGCGTCGCGTACAGCTGCCGTGTAGGTGCCCGCGGCGAGGCCGCTGAAGCTGCCCGAGCTTTGCCAGTTTGTTCCGCCGTTTATCGAATAGTCGTACGACCCACTGTCTCCGCCCGATGCCGTGACCGTGACCGTTCCGGTTGATGTGCCGTATATGGATGCATCCGTCTTGCTGCAACTGATGGTTAAGGGCGTCGCGGCAGCGAACTGCGCCGTATAGGAGGCGCTGCCAAGCACGGTGAATGTGTAGACAAGGCTCCGCGATACTTCCGTCCCGTTCTTTTTCCAGCACACGAAGCAGTATCCCTGTTTGGCGGCTGCCGTCAGTGTGACGGAAGCACCTTTATCGTACCGGCCGCCGCCTGTTGCGGTGCCGTATGAGGAGTTGCTGGGCAAAGCCGTGATCACGTACTGCGGTGTCTGAACGATGACTTTGCAGGTTTGCGTTTTCACTTCAGCCTTTTGAGCGCCCGTCGCATCCGGGTCGGTATTGGTTACCGCACAATAGTAATACAGTGTGCCGATCGTATCGGTGGGAGCGCTGTAGGATTCGGCATTTGCGCCTGTAATCAGCGTGCCGCTGGCGGTGTCATCCGCGGCGTTTTTGTACCATTGATAAGAGAGCGTCCCTTTACTCACAGTCGCCGTCACTGACAGATCAGCCTGCCCGCCTTCGGATACCGTGACGTTTTGCGGCTGGCCCGTGATATTCGGCGTTTCCGCATCGGCCGTCGCTTCAGTTTCGGCAAATGTGTAAGTGGCAATCAACGTGCCGCCGCTGCCCGGTGCAACCGTTGCGGTTTCGCCGTTGATGGTGACCGCCGCGCCGCTCGCAAACACATATCCGTCCTGCGCGGTCAGCGTCACACTGGCCGTGTAAACAGTATCAAAGTCAAACGGATTGTCATCGGGCTCCCACGTGACCGCAGATACATCCACACCCGTGGATACAACGGCCGTCGTATCCGGCGCTGCGTTTGCCGCCGGTGCGTCGATACCCGTCACAGAAATGTCGGTGATCGGCTCATCCGCCGTTTTGGCAAACCCATAGCTCGCAATCAGCGTGCCGTCGGTGCCGGGTTCAACCGTTGCGGTTTCACCGTTGATGGTGACTGCTGCGCCGCTCGCGAATACATACCCGTCCTGCGCGGTCAGCGTCACGCTGGCGGTATACGCCGTGTGATACCCGAATGCCGTCACATCCGGTGTCCATGTCACCGCAGACACGTCCACGCCCGTGGATACAACAGCCGTTGTGTCGGGCGCTGCGTTTGCCGCCGGTGCGTCAATACCCGTCACAGAAATGTCGGTGATCGGCTCATCAGCCGTTTTGGCGAATGTGTAACTCGCAATCAGCGTGCTGTCGGTGCCGGATGAAACCGTGGCGGCTTCACCGTTGACGGTGACTCTTGTGTCGCCCGCGAATACATACCCGTCCTGCGCGGTCAGCGTCACGCTGGCGGTGTAAACAGTATTAAAGTCAAACGGATTGTCATCCGGTGTCCATGAGACCGCCGATAAATCCACGCCGCCGGTGGATGTGGCAGCCGTTGTGTCGGGCGCTGCGTTTGCCGTCGGTGCGTCGATATCCGTGATTTCAATGCTGCTGATCGGTTCGTCAGCCGTATCCACGAATGTGTAGCTGGCAATCAACTTGCCGTCGGTGCCGGGCGAGACATCCGCCGTTTCGCCGTTGATGGTGACCGCTGCGCCGCCCGAGAACACATACCCGTCCTGTGCGGTCAGCGTCACGCTGGCGGTATACGCCGTGTGATACCCGAATTCCGTGACATCCGGCTCCCATGATACCGCGGACACATCCACGCCGCCGATGGATGTGGCAGCCGTCGTATCCGGCACGGCACCCGCAGCCGGCGCGGTGATATCCGTTACTGAAATGTCGGTTATCGGCACATCAGCGGTTCCGGTAAATGTGTAGCTGGCAATCAACTTGCCGTCGGTGCCGGGCGAGACATCCGCCGTTTCGCCGTTGATGGTGACGGCTGTGCCGCCCGCAAAGACGTACCCAATCGGTGCGGTGAGTGTCACGCTGGCTGTATAGTCTTTATCGTCCTCAAACGGATTGTCTTCCGGCATCCATGTGACAGCAGAAGCCACAACACCCGGTGTGAGGACCGACGCGCTCAAATCTGGAGCGGCACCGGCAACCGGCGCGTCGATATCCGTCACTTCCACGCCGGAAATGATCCCCAGTTTCGTGGCGTCAAACGTATGGCTGATCGTCAGCGTGCCGTCCGCATTGCGAACCGCTGGTTCTGAGAAGCCGTTAATCGTTGCAGTAACAGTATCCGCAAACGCATACCCGGGCTGCGGCGATACCTGCACGATGGCTGTGTAGACGGTGCCGTAGTCAAACGGGTTGTTTGACGGATTCCACAGCACATCCAATACGGTGACGTTGGGTGTGGAGGTTGAGGCACTTAAATTCGGGATAGCACCGGCAACAGGTGCGACAACATCGGTGACCTCAACGCTGTTGATCTTTTCATTTTCTGTCGGGCCAAATGCATAGCTGGCGGTGAGAGACCCGTTTGTGTTGCGGGCCACATTCGCCGTTTGCCCGTTGATGGTGACCTTCGCGCCGTCAGCAAACGCATAGCCCGATTGCGGGTACAGCCTGACGCTCGCGGTATAAACGGTATTGTTGCTGAATGCCGCTGTAGACGGCGTCCAAGTGACAGCGGATGCCGTCACGCCTGCGGTGGATACGGACGCCGTCGTGTCGGGCGCGTTACCCGCCACAGGCACATCGATGCCCGTCACCTTAGCGTCGCTGATGAAGGTGGTGGGGGTTTCGGTGCGTTTATACAGATATATGTTTTTGGCATTGGATTCGGTGGAAGTGGCGGCAAAGTAGGGGGTGCCACTGCCTGTCTGATACAGATAATAGGTTGACTGAGTTCCCTTCATCTTCAATACATTGTTTGTGCTGTTATATTGCCAGTCGGTATTGGCTGCGTCGCCATCAGACGTTTCCAGTGTGATTTTACCGTCTCCGCCGCTGGGCCGCGTTAGATATTTGCTGCCGTTTATCACGTTAAAGCTGCTGTTGCCGTCAGAGGTGAATGTCCAGAGCATATTGCTGGTGATGCCTTGAGGGTTCAGTTGGCTGCCATTCACGGTAACCTCTGCGGCAGCCAGGTAGTTTGAGTTCGCGACACTGGCTACCAGCGCATAATTCGGTGTTCCCTTATCGACGATCACATACGTGCTGCCGCTTTCTATGCTCGTCACGTAGTCGTAGGAAACAAGCGGGGCCGCTGCGGTTTTGTCAAACGCGCATGTCGCCGTGAGGGTGCCGTTGCTGTTCAGCACTACCGTGTTTGCCGGTGTGCCGTTGATCGTCACAGCCGTCCCCGATGTGAATTCATACCCGAATTGCGCCGAAAGCGTGATGCTTGCCGTATAGGCGGTATCGTATCCGAACGGGTTGGCGGCAGGGGTCCAGCTGACGGCTGCGGGAGAAACCACGCCGGTTGACGCTGTGGCTGCACTTGTATCGGGTGCCGCGCCGGGAACCGGTTCATCCACACCGGTGATGGCCACATTGTTCACATCAATCGGGTTGGATACGTTCACCTGATAAAGATAGATGCTGTTGCCCGGGGTTTCGCTGTTCGCGAAATAGTTAATACCGCCGGACGATGCCTGATAAAGGTAGAAATCCTTTCTCTGACCGGAGCTGTATACGCTTAGGTTGTGCGTGGTGCCGTTATATGTCCAATCCGTATAGCTCGCGCCTTCATCCGATGTGTTCAAATAAATACCGGAGGTGCCGCTTTTGCGGTGGAGCAAGCTGCTGGCGTTCTTCACGTTAAAGCCGCTCCCGTCTGCAGTCATCTCCCAGATCATGCTTGCATCGATGTCGTCAGCGTCGAGTGTGCTGCCGCTCACCGTAACAGGATGGCATGCAAGATAAGCCGTTGAGCCGACGGTGGCCGATTCCGTGGTCAGCGCAAAGGCATCGGTATCCGACTTGTCGACGATCACATATCTGCCGCCGCTTTGAATGCTTGCTGCATAGTCATATGTAATGCCGCCCGCTTCGCCGGACTGCACCCTGACATGTGCGGCTGCACTTGTGACCGAAGCGGTATCCCCGTCTTTCGTATTCGTGATCCGGCAGTAGTAATACTTGGTTCCGGGTGTTTGCGTGGGCACCGGAAGGACAGCCGAATTCTCCCCGACTTCGGTGCCGCCCGAGCAGTCGTCGCTGTCGTCCTCAAACCACTGATAGGACAGTGTGCCGCCGTCACTGACGACCGCATCAACGGAAAGGGATGTTTCGTTGCCAATATCAACAGAGACGCTCTGCGGCTGCGCATTGATCGTCGGCTTTTCCGCAATCAATGTGGTATCGATGGTCACGTTAAACGCGGAAGAGTTGGCACCGGCGGCGTTCTTATACTGAAAACCAAGAACCGTGTTGCCGTCGCTTTTCGTCATGGTCAGCAGCACACCGGCGGCATTGTTGACCGAGCTGTATATAGACCCCATATTCGCATAAGTAAAATTGATCTTGACCGGGGATGAGCCGCTGGCGCACTGAATCGTATCGCCGGCTTTCTTAACGGTTCCGTATCCGGGATCGCTGAGTGTGTGGTTATGCCCCCATAGAAATATGGCGTTGGGGTATTTATTGAGCCGTTTAACCAGCTCCGACGCGTTGGCTGTGGTTCTGGCCATACCGTTGTTATTGCAGTAATGCAGCGGATAGTGGGATACGACGATCACCGGCTTCGACGCATCGATGCCAGAGAGCGCGGTATCGAGCGCTTCTATCTTATCCATAGAAATCGTCTGACTGGTATCGAGGTCTAAAGCGTATATCGCGTAATCGTTTTCGTTAGCCACGAGACCGGTGCTGAAGGTGCCGGATGAATCGTGGTTCCCTTTTCCTTTCACAATCGGGACACCGGGATATATGCTGTTAACGATGGACGCACAGGTGGAAGAAACGCCTGCAGGATCGGAGGTGTAAGTGTAATCGCCTCCGAATATCATGTGATTAAGCGTTGGCGTACTTTCATGAACAGCGGTGACCCAATTTTGCAGTTCGGTGGTTTTGTCGTGCACATCCGATGTGATCAAGATGATGCTGGGCGGGGGGCTGTCGGCCATTGCTGTCACAGGCACTAGGCCAAAAATCAACATGATCGACAGTATGATGGTTAAAATTCTGGCTGAAAATCTGCTTTTCTTCGGTTTCATTTGAATCCTCCCAATAATAATTTTTAGAGCATACCAATAACGCGCATAAGAAAACCCCGCAAACAACCAGGGCTATGCGTTATTCGTCAGCCTTGTTTTCCCCAACAAACTACTTTTTGACCGGGCTCTTCAGAGTGTCCAAAACGTTGGACCAATGAAAGTCAATGTGATGCGTGAATGAATGGATGTCGTTTTTTATTCTTTGCTGTTTCACGCTGTAAATAATATAATTTGCGGCGCATAAAAAATCAATTGAAGAAAATGTAATATCGTAGACAGTATTGAGATAAAATGTAATAAAATCACCATTATCATGAAGCACATGACAATTAATCTAAACAGCGGCATTGCTATGCCAATATGTGACAAACACGCCGAATCAAATCAAACAAAAATAGAAGTTGCGTTTTCCGGCAGCGTACATTTGCTAAGCAAACGTGGGTTGTTTACTAATTGCGGCCTTAATAGTATGATAATCATAACAGCAGGGAGGTGCTCTTTATGGCGACCACACGGATTGAAAATGCAAAGGCCATCGTGACCGTCGATCAAGTTGACTCGGTGATTTATGACGGAAGCATACTGATTGAAGACAATGTGATTAAATATATCGGAAAAGAAAAAAAAGACGCGGATCATGTGATAGATGCAGGCGGGTGCTATATTTACCCCGGGCTGATCAACACGCATCATCATTTGTATCAAACGTTTACGCGCAATCTGCCGCAGGTGCAGAATATGGAGCTGTTCGATTGGCTCGTGACGCTCTATGAAATATGGAAAGGTTTGAATAACGACTGTATCTATTACAGCACGCTGACAGGTATCGGCGAGCTGGCCAAATACGGCTGCACCACGTGTATGGATCATCATTACGTGTTTCCCAAAGCCGGGTCGGATGAGTTCATCGACCAGCAGTTTGAGGCCGCCGATCAAATCGGTGTACGGTTCCACGCGACGCGCGGCAGCATGTCGAGAGGAAAGCGTGACGGGGGGCTGCCGCCGGACGATCTCGTCCAGAGCGTGGATAAGATATTAAACGACAGCGAACGCCTCGTGAAAAAATACCATGATCCGTTAAGATTTGCGATGCATGAAGTGTCGCTTGCGCCGTGTTCTCCCTTCAGTGTGACGACCGAGCTGCTTAAGGAATCGGCCGTGCTGGCCAGACATTTAGGCGTGCGACTGCACACCCATTTGTGCGAAACGAAGGATGAAGAGAAGTATTGTCTGGAAACGGTTAAGATGCGCCCGCTTGAGTATATGAGAGAATGCGGCTGGGTGGGCCCGGACGTTTGGTATGCACACGGGATTTATTTTAACGATGACGAGCTCAAAGTGCTCGCCGAAACGGGTACGGGCGTTGCGCACTGCCCCGTTTCAAATATGAAGCTCGCGTCGGGCGTATGCCGGATACCCGACATGCTTGCTCTCGGTGTGCCGGTGGGGCTGGCGGTGGACGGCAGCGCGAGCAACGACGGCTCCAACCTGATGGCGGAGATCCGAGCGTCGTATCTCGTGAACAGGCTGACCTACAGCAACAAAGCGCCGACGGGCTACGATATATTGAAGCTGGCCACAGCCGGCAGTGCGAAGGTGCTCGGGCGCAGCGATATCGGCTCGCTCGAAGTCGGCAAAGCGGCCGATCTTTTCATGATTGATGTGGATATCTTGGAGCTCGCGGGCACGTATCTTGATCCGGCATGTCTGCTCGGGACCTTGGGGTATTCGCGGCCTGCCAAAATGGTGATGGCCAACGGCAAGGTCATCGTGAAGGACGGGCAGCTGACCGGGATCGACGAAAAGCAGGTATTTGAGAAATCCAACGCGCTGGTGGGGGATTTGCTAACAAAGTCAATGAAATAAAGTCTGCTCAGGGCTTGTTGTATATTTTATTGTAATTCATATGACAAACATGTCGTGGAGGTTTCAATGGCTCTTCGGGACGACGCTGATCAGATCATCTCAGCCGCCATCCGGTCGGCGCTGCCCGATGCGGCGGTGACAAGGGCGCTCGAGAATAAACGGTTTCCCGGCAGGGTATTTCTTGTTTCGGCCGGAAAAGCCGCATGGCAGATGGCAAAGGCCGCTTCGGATATCATGGGGGATATGATTTCGCAGGGGATTGTGATCACCAAATACGCGCATACGCGCGGCGAGATTGCCCGTACCCGGATATTTGAGGCGGGGCATCCCGTTCCGGATGAAAATTCGTTTCTGGCAGCCGAAGAAGTGTTAAAACTGACATCAGGCTTGCGTTCGGACGATACCGTGCTGTTTTTGCTGTCGGGCGGCGGGTCGGCGTTGTTTGAAAAGCCGCTCGTATCTCCGGCGGAATTGCAGGACATCACGAAGCAGCTGCTTGCCTGCGGTGCGGATATCGTGGAAATGAACACCGTGCGCAAACGGCTTTCGGCGGTAAAAGGCGGGCGGTTCGCGCTGCATTGCCGTCCCGCAAACGTGTTTGCGATCGTCTTGTCGGATATCATCGGCGACCCGCTCGATATGATCGCATCGGGCCCGGCTTACCCCGATGCGTCAACCTGCGATCAGGCGATGGACATTGTGATTAGGTATGGCTTACGGCTCTCCGCGCAGGCGTTGGCGTGTCTGAAAACGGAGACGCCCAAAACGCTGGATAATGTGGAGACGCTTGTGACGGGCAGCGTCAGACAGCTTTGCTCATCGGCCGAAGCCGCATGCTTAGAGCTCGGCTACCGGCCGATGGTGTTGACAGACAGCCTTTGCTGTACCGCCAGAGACGCGGGCAGTTTCCTCGCGTCCGTCGCGCGCTATTATGCAGACACGCACGCATCGCTCGCGTTTATTGCGGGCGGCGAAACGGTGGTGCACCTAAAAGGCAATGGCAAGGGAGGTCGCAATCAGGAACTGGTGCTCTCGGCGGCGGTCGGCATCTCCGGCCTGATGGATACCGCGGTGTTTTCTGTCGGCTCGGACGGTACCGACGGCCCGACGGACGCGGCGGGCGGCTATGCGGACGGACACACCGCGCAAGCGTTGAAAGAGGCGGGTATCAGCCTGTATGATGAGCTCGAAGACAACAACGCATATTTCGCGCTTGAGCGATGCGGCGGCCTTATCAAGACGGGGGCTACCGGCACCAATGTCAACGATTTATCGGTGCTGCTGATAAAAAGATAAAGCACCTCTTATAACATTTTTTCTTTTTGCTATCTATATTGATATGGTATTATTAGGGTGGATTTGCGCGTTTTTCACAAAGCCAATATGAATAAGGAGATATCAAAAGTGAAAAAGCATCTGGTTATGCTCCTCATGATTTTTGAGGGAAAGCTGTTGACAGTGCCGTTGCTGCACGATGTTTCCGACATTCCAAGCTTTTAGCTTTCCATGAAACAAAAAGCCCTGCTCAGTCAGCGTTGAAGACCTGCTGTTTTAAACGGTACAAATTCAGTTGAAAAAGCGCACCGATCCGGTGCGCTCATCTGACATTTTAATTTTGTTTAATTGCGGAATTGCACGGTCTGGTTTTCCATGCTGTCGATAATGGCGAGGCTTTGCACATTGTAGCCGGCGCCGCGCAGTTTGTCGCCGCCGCCCTGGAACCCTTTTTCAATTACGATGCCGATTCCCACGACGGTGGCACCCGCCTGCTCACTGATATCGAGAAGGCCCTTTTGCGCCTTTCCGGTCGCGAGAATGTCGTCGATAATCAGAATACGGTCTTCCGAAGTCAGGTAACGCTTCTCAAGAATGACAGTGTAGTCTTTGCCGCGCGTGTAACTCGTCACGCTTGTCCTGTATACATCGCCGTCGATATTTTTGCTCTCTGATTTTTTCGCAAAAACAATGGGCACATCAAAATATTGTGCAGTGAGACAGGCAACGGCGATGCCGCTGGCTTCAATAGTAATCACTTTCGTAATGCGCTGTCCGTCAAATATACGTTTGAATTCCTTTCCGATTTCATTGAGCAGGCCGATATCGATCTGATGGTTTAAAAAACCGTCAACCTTGATGATATGGCCGTCTTTGATTCGGCCGTCACGGCGTATCCGTTCTTTTAAAAGCTCCATTGCTACCCCTCACCCAAACTTATTTTTATCATTATACCGCAGTATTGAAACTTTGGAAGGGAAAATGCGAAAATTGTTCGTGATTCCGTCAATAAAATATGGGTATATATCGTGTTAAAGCGGGGTTGCCATACGTGCAATGCTGCTTTTTTAAGCACTGCTACTCACAGCCGGCTGGCTTTGTTGCTAGAATCCAATAATATATACAAAAAAAAACTTTGCGAATAAGCTCATATTATGTGTTTTAGGCGTATTACGTTATAAAGCGGATGATGATATAGTGTAACAGTGAAGCAGCGACGGTTTTATCGGTTTTCTGGGGTATACACCGTACTTCATTCTTTGTTTTGAATGATTAATGCTTAAAGGCCTAAAGATGTAACACTGTAGGAGTTTGCCGCACTGTTATCGATCAGTTACGGGAGGGTATTGTGACTGAGTTTGAAGAACTGGCATTAAAAAAAATCACAAAGGATTATTTGATCGACTGCGTATATACCCGGCTCAACGTCATTGCCGGCCGGTATGGCATCAGCAATGCGGAGATCAGCAAACATATCGGATGGGACCCGGCAGGGTTCAATCAAAAATACAGCAGAAGCAACGATTTGCGCATCACAACGTTTATTAAGATATATGTGGCGCTGATCGACCTGATTGCGGAAAAAGAGAAAGAAATGGGCCTTGAAGACCTGGAAACATCCGAGATAAAGCTGGACGAGCTGATTACGCAAAAAGAACTCGACGCGGCATCTTTGTTTAATCATATCAGCGCCGCTGCCGAAGGAAAATCTGAATTTCTAAACAAAAAGAACTACAGGCAGACATATAAAATGATGAAGCCGTTTGTTTTTGTTGGAAAAAAAAGCAAGAAATTCAGCGACAGAGAGATTGATGTTTACATCAGTTATTACAAGAAGGTCTCAGCGAGCTTATGAAAAGTAGTGGCAAAAGCGGAGGAAATATGCAAAAGCTTTATAACAATCCGGCGAGCATGGTCGACGAATCGGTTGCCGGATTTGTCAAATGCTATCACAATCAGATCGCTCATATCGGTTGTGCGCGAGCCCTTAAGTATAAAGCCGCTCCCGTATCGGGCAAAGTCGGCATCGTCAGCGGCGGCGGTTCGGGCCATGACCCTGCGTTTATGGGCTATCTGGGCAAAAACATGCTGGATACCGTCGCAATCGGCGACATTTTCTCGCCGCCCTCCGTTGAGTCGTTTTATACGGCTTTTAAAGAGGCGGATGCGGGCAAAGGTGTTGTCTGCCTGTTTGGTAACTATCCGAAGGATATAGCCAATGTGCGTGAAGCCATTGAGATGGCAAAAAAAGACGGCATCCGCGTGGAAACAGTGGTTGCCAATGAGGACGTGGCGGACAGCGACCCCAACTCAAGAAGAGGTATGACGGGCGAAGTGCTGCTTTGGAAAATCGGCGGCGCCGCAGCGGCTCTCGGATACAGCTTGGATCAAGTGGTGGATGTGTCGAACAAAGCGCTGAGCCGTATGCGCAGCATCGGTATCGGCCTTTCGAGCTGCATCATTCCCGAAGTTGGGCGTCCGAACTACATCATCGAGCTCGGTACAATGGAGATCGGCGTGGGGCATCACGGATTTTCGAGTATGGATACCTGCAAGCTAAAAACAGCGAACGCCACGGCAGACATCATGGTGGATGAGATATTAAAGGATATGCCTGTTGATGCCGGCAGCCATGTGGCTGTGATGATATCTGGCCTTGGCAACACCATGCTCAGCGAAATGAACATTCTGTACAGCAGAGTCTACGATGTGCTGACGGAAAGAAAAATAGGCATTCATCAATCGTATATCGGCAACTATTTTACCTCGCTCGACATGATGGGCGTGACGCTGACGGTGATGAGCCTTGATGACGAATTAACGCGGCTTCTGGATCTTCCTGCATACCCAGTCGCTTTAAACGATTTTGCTAACAGCAATCATAATGACTGATTAAGTCTGCAAACAAAAAACATGGAAAAAAACGGGCCCGGAAAAGGCTGGTTGTTGCTTTTGAACGCTGATACCCGGGGTGTATTGAAGTCACCCTTTTTTTCAGCGAATAATCGGCCCTTATGATTGCGGAGCTGTCAAAAGCAAGTAAGGGGGAAAATCATGAATTTGGTCGAGATGGTGGGTATTCGAAAAAGCTATTACGGCTTTGAAGTTCTTCATGGCGTTGATTTTAGCCTGCGGGAAGGTACAGTTCACGCGCTGATGGGTGAAAACGGCGCCGGAAAATCGACATTGGTGAAGGTGATCGCCGGGGTTCACCGGTGTGACTCAGGTTCCATAAAAATTGATGACAAAACGGTGGACATCGATTCACCGTCCAAGGCGCGCATGCTGGGTGTGGCGATGATTCATCAGGAGCTGTCAGCTGTTTCGGAGATGTCTGTCGCGGAGAACATTTTCCTTGGCCGCGAGCCGGTACATATGGGCATTATCAACTACAAACAGCTGTACAAAAACACAAGCGAGCTGCTCGGTGAGCTCGGCATATCAATCAATCCAAAAACAAAAATGAAAAATCTGCGGGTGGCAGACCAGCAGATGGTTGAAATCGCCAAGGCACTATCTCAGAACGCGCGCATCGTGATTATGGACGAGCCCACTTCAGCCATCACGGATCATGAGGTGGAAAGTCTTTTCCGTATGATCAGAGATTTAAAGGCGCGCGGCACCGGGATTATCTACATTTCTCATAAAATGGACGAAATATTTCAGATTGCCGATGAGATTACCGTGCTGCGAGACGGTGCCAATGTGAACACATGGGATGCCAAAGATGTGGACTCGGAAACATTAATTAACAGCATGGTAGGTCGTGAGCTAAAGGCGCAATTTCCTAAAATTCATGTGCCGATCGGCGAAACGGTGCTCTCGGTTAAAAACTTAAGCAAAGCGAATCAATACGAGAACATCAGCTTTGAGCTTCACAAGGGAGAAATACTCGGTTTTGTCGGTCTCGTGGGTTCGGGAAGAACGGAGCTCATGCATTCGATATTCGGGTTGACCCATCCCGATGAGGGCGAAATTCATCTCTTTGGGAAAAAAATTCAGTTTAAAAGGCCGCAGGAGGCGATTCGCAGCGGTCTCGCGTACGTCACCGAAGACCGCAAAGGTGAAGGCCTCGTGCTCCCCATGGGAGTTCATCACAACATGACGCTGTCCTCACTCAAGAACTTTACAAAAACGGGCATGCTTCAACAGCTTAAAGAAGCATCCGTTGTGGATGAGCAGGTGAAGGCACTCGGCGTCAAGGTGGCAAACCCAAGACAATCGGTCAAATCGCTCTCGGGCGGCAATCAGCAAAAAGTGGTGCTCGCGAAATGGATGATCACCGCACCTAAAATCATCATATTCGATGAACCGACGCGCGGTATCGATGTGGGAGCCAAAGCGGAAATCTACAAGATTATGGGGGAATATGTGCAAAAGGGATATTCCATCATCATGGTGTCGTCGGAAATGCCTGAAGCGATGGGCATGTCTGATCGGATCATTGTGCTGAGCAACCATAAAATGAGCGGTGAAATCATGCGGGGAGAGTTTTCTCAAGAGAGCATTGTGCAGATGCAGTTCAAGCATATGTAAAAAATAATTCGAACGATAGGAGCGGGAGCAATGAATCATCAGACTGCCAAACTGGCTGTGAAAAAAAACAAGATGTCCACAAAACAATTTGTGTCCATTTTCGGATCGCTGATAGGGCTTATTGTGCTCATCATCATCATGTCGGCGCTCAAAGCCAACTTTTTAAGCGGAGATAACATTCGCAACGTTCTGCGTATTGCATCTATCAACGGCCTGCTGGCTGTGGGTATGACGTTTGTGGTGCTGACAGGCGGCATTGATCTCTCGGTGGGTGCCATTATGGGCTGTGCGGGCATGTTCTCGGCTTACTTTGCGCAAAACAGCATGGGCCAGCCGTGGTATATCGGGGTGTTGGTTGGTGTCGGTATCGGGCTCGTGATCGGGCTTTTCAACGGTCTTTGCATCTCTTATTTAAAGGTTCCGCCCTTTGTGGGCACGCTTGGGTCTATGAGTATCGCCAAGGGTTTAACCTTTCTGCTCACCGATGCCAAGCCGATTCCGAGCCTCAACGCTGATTTTAAGGCGATAGGCGGCGGAAGCATCGGCGGATGGCTGCCGATTCCCATCGTGATTATGATTGCCGTGTTGCTCATCTGCTTCACGCTGCTGTATCTGACGCGTTACGGGCGCTATATATTCGCGGTGGGCGGCAACCTCAACGCGGCACACGTATCGGGTATTAACACGAAATGGATTATCTGCAGCGTGTATATCATCTCGGGCATTCTCGCGGCGTTGGCGGGCGTCATCACCACGGCACGCGTCACCTCGGGCGTGACATCTACGGGCGATGGCTATGAAACCAACGCAATTGCCATGGTGGTTATCGGCGGGACGAGCCTTGCGGGCGGCCGCGGCCGACTCTGGGGAACGATCATCGGTATACTGCTGCTGCAGTGCCTGACCAACGGGCTCGATATGCTTGGCATCAACGCGTACTATCAGCTGATTATAAAGGGGTTTGTTGTGATCGGCGCTGTCATGCTGGACGGCCTCAGCTCGGACAATTAATCAGAATTCAATGATTCATACGAATTGGCGTATGAAATAAAAAATATTGGGAGGAATAAAAATGAAAAAATCGATGAAAGCTTTGGCAATGTTCATGGTTATGCTGACAATGGTTTTCGCTCTGGTTGGCTGCGGAAGTCCGGCGCCGGCTGCGTCTGAAAAGCCTTCTGTTGAGCCCAGCGCTGAAACATCGGAGAAGCCGTCTGAGGAAGCTTCGGATTCAGGTGAGGGTACGCTGAAAATTGGTGCCACCTTCTACAGCCTGCAGAACGAATTCACAATGCGTATGGACAATGCAGCGAAGAAATGGGCCGAAGAGAACGGTGTGGATTATACCTCTTACGACGGCAACTATGACGCTGCGACACAGCTTTCTCAGGTTGAGACGATGATCGCCGACGGTTGCGACGCCATTATCTTAAACCCCCAGGACGCAGTGGCCTGCGCGGCTTGCGTCGACATCGCACATGAAGCCGGTATCCCTGTTGTGGGCGTGAACACGATGGTAGAGAGCGATCTGCTGACCTCCTATGTGGGTTCTCAGGACGTATCAGCCGGTGAAGACATCATGCAGTTCATGATCGATTACCTTGGTAAGGACGCGTTCAACATCGTTATCATCGAAGGGCCGATGGGTCAGTCCGCTCAGCTTCAGCGTATCGAAGGTATCGAGAACATCATGGCGAAAAATCCGAACGTCAAAGAGCTTGCCCGTAACACAGCCAACTGGTCGCGTGCGGAAGCCATGACGCTGATGGAAACATGGCTCAGCACATACGGCGACGACATCGACGCTGTGATCGCTGAGAACGACGAAATGGCTCTGGGCGCAAGAGAAGCGATTGAAGCGGCCAACAAAGACATTCCCTGTATCGGTATCGACGGCATCACCGACGCTGTGACTGCGGTTCAGGAAGGCAGAATGATCGCGAGCGACTTCCAGAACGCCGAAGGCCAGATGACAGGCGCTCTTGATACGGCTGTGAAGGCCATCAAAGGCGAAGCGGTTGAAAAGTTCTACTGGATTCCTTTTGAAATGATCACGCCCGACAACGCGGCTGATTATGTGAACAGGTATTAATTATAAGAAGGTTATTAAATAACCATGCGGAGAGGCGGGCGGCGCTGTAAGCCCGTCCGCCTTTCATAAACATTAATGACGGGGAGGTAAAGCAAATGCTTAAATACGAAGGCGTCGATACGGATTTTTCTTTGAACGGCAAAACGGCGGTGGTAACCGGTGGTGCGGCAGGAATCGGCTATGCGACAGCAAAGTTCTTCCACGACAAAGGCGTCAACATCGTGCTGGCTGATTTGAACCCGAAGGTGGATGAGATTGCAAAGCAGCTCGGCGACAACTGCGTCGGTATAGCCGGAAACGTGTGCGATGCCGATTATCCGGCCAAGGTGATTGAGGCGGGCGTCAAGGCGTTCGGACAGATTGATATACTGGTCAACAGCGCCGGCATCGTGGCGCTTGAAAGCGCGGAAATCATCAGCGCGGATTATTGGAACAAAACCATCAATATCAATCTCTCGGCCAGCTTTTTCATGGCACAGGCTGTGGGCAAATATATGATCGACAACGGCATCGGCGGCAGTATTGTCAACATGGCATCTCAGGCCGGCGTGATCGCGCTTGACAAGCATGTGGCTTACTGCGCGAGCAAGGGCGGCATCATCGCGATGACCAAGGTGCTTGCGATGGAATGGGGCAAATACGGTATCCGTGTCAACGCTGTGTCTCCGACGGTCGTGCTGACGGAGCTTGGACACAAAGCATGGGATGGCCCTGTCGGCGACGCGTTTAAAAAAGAGATGCCTTCCGAACGCTTTGCCGAGCCCGAAGAGATTGCGGCTTGTATCGCTTTCCTTTGCAGCAAGGGTGCCGGTATGATTACGGGGCACAACCTGCTCATCGACGGCGGATTTACTATAAAATAGCTAATTGGAGGATTGGACATGCAGCGCATTTTAAACAACCCGGACAACATTGTCGATGAAATGCTGGATGGATTTGCGAAATGTCACGGCGATATCGTCAAGAGGGTCATAACAAGTGAGGACAACACAAGAGGCGTGGTAGCGGCTGCGGATGCGCCCATAGCGGGCAAGGTCGGCGTGGTGACGGGCGGCGGCTCGGGCCATAAGCCTGCGTTTATCGGCTATGTGGGCAAAAACATGTGCGACGCCGCGGCTGTCGGCGAAATCTGCTCATCTCCCACGGCACTCGCGTTCCTTGAAGCTTTTCGCGCGGCGAACGGCGGCGAGGGGATTGCATGCCTGTACGGCAACTACTCGGGTGACAACATGAACGTGAAAATGGCCGTGAAAATGGCCAAGCGCGAGGGCATCACGGTGAAAACTGTGATAGCCAACGACGACGTGGCATCGTCACCTAAGGATGAAAGGGAAAAACGCCGCGGTGTGGCAGGCGAAATATTCATGTGGAAGTGCGGCGGCGCGAAAGCGGCCAAAGGCGCATCGCTCGATGAAGTCATCGAGACGGCACAGAAAGCGATTGACAACACGCGCAGCATCGGTATCGGCCTGACGCCGTGCACGCTGCCTGCGGTGGGACATCCCAATTTCAAGATTGAAGAAGGCACCATGGAGGTCGGTATCGGCCATCACGGAGAGCCGGGCATCGAAGTTTGCCCGCTGGAGAGCGCGGCAGGCATGGCAAAACGCATGGTCGATGTGGTGGTACCGGATTATCCGTACAAGTCGGGCGATGAGGTGGATGTGCTGGTATCGGGACTGGGAGCCACGCCGGTGATGGAACTTTATGTGCTCTACAGCGAGATTGAAAAGCTCTTAAGTGCGCAGGGCATCAAGGTGTACCGTTCGTATGTTGGGAATTATTTCACCTCGCTCGATATGATGGGCGCGACGCTGACCGTGATGAAGCTGGATGATGAGCTCAAAGAGCTGATAGACGCCGATGCTTACTGCGTGGGCTTAAAGCAGCTGTAAAGGGGGAAATGGCGATGTCGGGTGTAAAAAACAAGAACGGACGCGAGATACTGCTCAGCATGGTTAAGGCCATTCAGGCGAATAAGCAATACCTTGGCGATGTGGACGGCCTGATCGGCGACGGCGATCACGGCATGAACATGAACAAGGGCTTCACGATGTACGGTGAACAGCTGGGCGACGGGGAAACATCCTTTACGGACGGATTGTTTGACCTGGGAACCGTTCTCTTAAACAAGATCGGCGGTTCCATGGGGCCGATTTACGGGACGATTTTCATGGATATGTCGGAGAAGGCTGAGGACGAAGAGGACATTACGCTCAGCGTGTTTGCAGATATGCTCGAAGCGGGGCTCAACGGCCTTTACGGCATTGTGAATGCTCGTCCGGGCGACAAGACACTGGTAGACACGCTCTATCCGGCCTTGCAGGCTGTCAAATCGGCTGTCGGCGAAGGCAAAGGCTTCTCTGAGGCGCTGGATGATATGAAAGCGGCGGCTGAAAAAGGCAAGGATGACACGAAAGAGCTTGTGGCCAAATTCGGCCGGTCGGCGCGGCTCGGGGAGCGTTCGCGCGGCGTGCTCGATGCGGGGGCGACATCTTGCTGCATCATACTGCAGGCAATGGCCGACGGTATGAAAAAAGTACTCGAAGGCTAAAAGGAAAGGCAGGGTTTGACATGTATAAAATAGCAATCGGCTGCGACCCGAATGCCGCAGACGCAAAGCATGCGATCATTAAAATGCTGACGCAAAAGGGGTATGAGGTCAGCGATCTTGGCAGCGAGGACCCGATTTATGCCAACATCGCGATCAAGGTAGCGACAGCTGTGGCGAATAAGGAATACGACAGGGGCATACTGATATGCGGCACCGGCATCGGTGTATCGATGGCGGCCAACAAGGTGAAAGGCGCCTATGCCGCGCTGATTACGGATGTGTATTCGGCTGAGCGCGCACGCATGAGCAACGATGCAAACATTGCGTGCTTCGGCGCGTTTACCATCGGCATTAAACTGATGGAAAAGCTGACAGAGACTTTTCTGGCTTCGGAATTTGAGCAGGGAAGCGCATCCCAGCCCAAGGTTGATCGGATCCGGGAATTCGAGTCGGCGCAATAAGCAGTGCGGAAACGCACTTTGTCATTATTGATAGACATGTTTTTTGAGAGATGAACGTAACATATTGGATCCGGTTGAAAACTTGGAAACTGAAGTGATATGATAAAGTAGCTTTATAACATTATCGGGATAGATATTATACTGATATGATAAGCCCGATAGCGGAAAGGAGTACAAGTTGGAACCGGATCTAAAAAGCGACATCCATGAAGTAAGAAAGAGCGAGGAGTTGCTGCAAAGTCTCGTCAGCGCTTTCTTGAGCTATACAGAAAACGAGACTCAAAAGCACCAGAAAAAAACAAGGAAGCTGTCGCGCTTGTTCGCCGGATGGTTCACGGGATACAATCCGCTGTCGGCCAATCCGGACGATCAGGTTTTTTTAGACAACGTTGCGCACATCATCGCACAGTTGGTTACTGTTTTAGAAGACATGAAGCCTGAGTGTTCGGACAGGAGAATGACCATTGCCGCACAGGCTGTGAAAATTCTGCTGCCGCCAAAGCCGGCCATAGAAAAAACCGCATCGGATTGGTCCTTGACGGTGGCCGAATATCAAATCATCAATATTTTGCCGTATCTGTCTGTGGATGACCTGAAAAACACACGTGCCAAGTTGCTGGAGCGAACGCCAAAACGCATTATGTTTCCCAAACAGCTGGAACTGTTACAAATGATCGATAAGCTCCTTAAGGCATGAGGAGCTTTTTATTTTGGTAAAAACGAATGGGCGAAATATCAATGAAGAATTCTGCGGTTTTATTTGCTCTTGCAAGCATGCTTTTTGGGAGCGAGTGAACCCAACATGAAAATATGCTGGTTAATAATACCATATCATAAAATCGCTATTTATGCTAATTATTATAAATAATTATACGATAATACCATTAGTTATCACTTATAATCCGGCAGCACACAAAAGCCCATTAATGCGACGATTGGGGAAATGCGCAAGTATGTGTCACTTTTATAAAAATGATAAGCCGCATATTATTTTGAAGGATGAAAAAGCGAGGCCTGTACACTGGCTGTTGCTCATTAGCTGTGTGGTTTTCTATATCGGCTTCAATTCCGCTATTATCTATATGTCAAGCATTCAGCGGTACATAGCTTTCGCGCATATCAGCAAATATACGTTAAGCGGCATTCTGGCTCAGGGACAAGTCCTCATCATTATTCTGCTGACGCTCAATCCGATGAAGAGGA
>JAEZNC010000038.1 GCA_023441905.1 Bacillota bacterium
TAAAGCCAAAAACCAGCGCAAGAGCCAAGCCGGTTTTAAAGCCCTGCGTGATCGTCCCGATGATAACCGGCAGACACATAAGCGTCAGGCTTACCGGGCCTATCGGGATATACCCGACAGGCGTCAATCCAAGCAACAGGCATACCGCCACGAGCAGTGCGGTCGTCACAAAGCGTCTTAAATTGTTATGCATTTTTTCCTCCGTTCAGGTTCCTTATAAGGATACCCGACATTAGTCATAATCGGCTTTTCATTATGTTGCGTGGCGCTGCGCAAAGCATACGCCCGCATATAAAAAACCGTGTTTGTATTATATCAATATCGGGATTGATTCGCAAATAAATTCTTCCTCTATTATGTGATGTGGTGGTTTCCTCAAAAAAGAAAGGCCGTCACGCCAAATGAAGCCATGTGGGCCACTCCTCTTCGCAATTTTGTTTGATTTATTGATAGTATTTTTCCAATTCATTTCGAGTGATGAATAATGAACCATTTCCAAAAACATGCTTATCCGTTTCGGCAGGCAGCGGTTTGGCGTACGAGCCGTCGTCCTGAAGAAAGAGCTTTCCGTCATAATCTCCGATGACGGCATACAGCGGCTGATCAAACGCTTTCAAAAAACCGGAGGAATCGCCCGCAAAGAGCAGCACTTTTTCGCCCTCCTTCAGCGGATAATACCAATCACTGCCCATCACGATTGGCTTATCGACAGTCGCCTCCGCGCTTTTTGGTATCGGGGGCAGATTGCAGCCCTTGTTGTATTCCCCGTTTGTCACCCTTCCTCCCATTTCTACAAAAAAGACTTTATCGCCCGATGTCAAACCACCTTTAAAAACCTGATCGATTCTTATTTGCGACAGTGTGTACAATGTATCGTTTTGAAACACCGGGTTCGCCGAGACGCACTCACCCGTGATCACAACCTCCGCCGCCGCATCGAGTTCAGGCAAAGTTAAAAAAGATCTCGCTCTGTCTGAGATGGACGTTGCGCAATTGTCTTCTCCCTCCGCGGGAACAACCGTGGGCTCTGCCGCAATCGGCCCGGCGCTTTCAGGCGGAGTTGGCGTTTCTGCCCCAGCAGCAGATGGCGTGCTCTGCTCAACAATCTTTTCCGTGTTGTCAGCGCTGCTGCTCAAAGCCGATTGTTTGGCAGCCTGTCCGCATCCGGCACATGCCAGCAGCATGATGACGAATAATATCATGATCAGCGCCGTTTTTTTCATCATAGTCGTGCCCTTTCTCTCTATTGTTTTATAAACCAATATATTTCTCTATTGTTTTATTATAGCATATTCAATCAGGGTTAATAGCTAAAAAGAAAAAGCACAATATGATATGCGCTTCCAGGCTGTCGATAAAGTGTATTAAAGCCTCCCTCAGACGACTATCCCAAAGGGAGGGACCGGGAGGTGGCACGAAGTGCCGGAGGGAGTGACCGTTTTCAAGCCATTTTCTCTCCCCCAGTCACCTATCGGTGACAGCCCCCTCGTCAGAGGGGGCCACGATAAGAGGCGTTTTTGAGACTCTGATAGCGCAAAATGATTTGCGCTTCTTATTCGTGAGTGCCATGATTCACTTCTTTGAGATCGATAGCCGACAGAGATGGCGTGGCCGGTTTAATCCAGTTCTCTCCCCAGTCTCCTGTCTAACGGCGTTCTTATGCTTCTATCGGTATAAAATCGAACTTCGTCACGTCAAACAGCCCCATATCCGTGAGCTTTAAATCGGGTATCACAGGCAGGGCCATAAAGCACAGCGTCATAACGGGTTCAATGTTGCTGTTAATCCCAAGCGTATCAATCGCTGTCTGATGCAGTCGTCTGAGCTTTTCATCCACCCATTCGCCGCTTCGGTCGCTCATCAGCCCCGCAATCGGCATCGGCAGGCTCTCCAGCACTTCTCCGCCGTTCACCAGCACGATACCGCCGTCCTGCTCAATCAGCTGCTGCACTGCGTAAGCCATATTGTCGTCACTCACGCCCACAACGATGATGTTGTGTGAATCATGCGCGATCGACAGCGCCACAGCGCCGCGCTTAATGCCGTAATCTTTGAGCAGCGCCACAGCCACATTGCCGGTGTTCTGATGGCGCTCAACCACGGCGATTTTCACGATATCTCTGCCCGGATCGTACACAAAATCACCGTTCGCGTCCCGTGTGATGTCCGCCGTCTCGTTGCCGGTCACCACGCCGCCCGGGATGATCGTAATCACATGGGCTTTATCGGAATGAACCGTCAACCGCAGCTTGTCTTTGGAAAAATCCTTGACGCGGAATCGCCCTTTGGTGGAGGAAATGTCATAACGGTTCACGCTCAGCAGATAATTTCCGTCAGACGCCGCCTCCCGCCCCGCGACAAACACCTTTTTCACATGGAAATCTTTAAGATCTTCCATCAAAACGATATCGGCTCTGAGGCCCGGTGCAATCGCGCCCCTGTCCTGAAGACCGTAACACTCGGCGGCATTGAGGCTCGCCATTTGAATCGCGACGACGGGGTCGATTCCCGCGCCCACACAAATGCGCAGATGATTTTCGAGGTGCCCCACACTCAATATCGTTTTCGGCTGGCAGTCGTCCGAGCAGAGCACACAGCGACGGCTGTTCATCGGCGTCACCGCCTTGAGCAGCTCGGGAAGGTTGTGGCACGCCGAGCCCTGCCGCATCAGCACATACATGCCTCGGGACAGGCGATCCCGCATTTCGTCCACGGTCGAGCATTCGTGATCGGTATGGATACCGGCTGACGCGTACGCGTTGAGCGCGTTTCCGTTAAGTGCCGGGCTGTGCCCGTCAATCGGCTTTCCGTGCTCTTTTGCCACCATAAGCTTATCGAGCACGCCGCTGTCCGCCCCGGCAACACCCGGATAATTCATAAACTCACCAAGTCCGAGGATTTCGCTGCGCCCGAAAACCGGCTCCATATCTTTCGCGGCCACTGTGGCTCCCGCGTGCTCAAACGGCGTGGCGGGCACACAGGAGGGCAGCATCCACTTGATATCCAGCGCGGTGCGCTTCGATGCTTCAATCATGTATTCAAGGCCACTTAGGCCGCAGACGTTCGTGATTTCATGCGGGTCGGAGATGATCGTGGTGGTGCCGTGCGGCACGATGAGCCTGCCGAGCTCCTCCGGGCTCACGTAGCACGATTCCACATGGATATGGCCGTCGATAAAGCCCGGCGCGGCATAGAGGCCCTGCGCATCGATTTCGCTTTTGCCCTCATACTGGCCCACACCCGCAATGAGTCCGTCGCAGAGCGCGATGTCGCCTTCGATGATCGACGCGTTGTAGACATCGACCACCTTACAGTTTTTTATCACGAGATCGGCAGGGATTCGGCCTGCCGCCACATCAATCAGCTTTTTGAGCCGTTCTTTATTCATTTTCAATACCCACTTTCATGGCGTCTTTTTGAATGAGGATTGCTTTATTTTAACACAGATATTGATGCAAAAAAAGAAGAGCATATCGCCTCTCAAGCTTTAAGGCTCCCCCATCATGCCCATTCGCTGTCCGCGTTACGCAAACAACGCAAGCGGTCTCTCTCGCCGCTGTCGTAGTGGACAAGTATCTAATGATGACGACGAAGTGTTAACACGCTTTTCACATGAGATTTCGCTGCGTCGTCAATCACTTAAGCACGCTCGAAATCAATATGCGTTTTCACACCACAATGAACGGAAAGTTACGGTTACGGTCATTCTGAACGAGTGTAGCGAAGTGAAGAATCTGTCTCAACAGATCCTTGGTCGCTTCGCTCCTCCAGGATGACCGAAAAAAGTCACTTTCATAGTAATGACATTTTTACTTTATCAGCAACCTGAAGAGCGATCTACTCGCCCTTATCGCGTTTCATCAGTTTTCTTGTTTCTTTGATTTTCTTCTCGTACCCCTCGTCGGACGGCTGATAGTACACCGTGCCCTTCAGGTTGTCCGGCAGGTATTGCTGGGGCGTATAGTGCTTATCAAAATCGTGCGGGTATTTGTAGCCCTTGCCGTTGCCGAGCTTGTCCGCGCCGTGATAATGCGTATCGCGAA
>JAEZNC010000283.1 GCA_023441905.1 Bacillota bacterium
AGCTTGCCGTCATAATCTCCCCATATGCAGTATGTTGTTCCTTCAATGCTCTTGAAATAGCCGGTGGAATCACCAAGAAACAATAAAACCTGCTCGCCTTCTTTAAGGGGAAAATGGCCATCAATTCCATATACATATTTTTTATCGTCCGGCGAGGGTTCCCCCGTATAAAATGCCTTCTCGACTTTGGGTACATTTTTATGATACTCGCCGAATGTTGTCCTGCCGCCTACTTCAAAGACTCTAATCGTATCACCGGCGGCCAAATTTTCACCTCTGTAGACGGTATCGATTTTGACTTCAGAGACAGTAAAGAACGCTGTATCCTCAAAGAAAGGTCTTGATGATAAACAGACGCCTGTGATAACAAAATCAGAAATCTCATTGAGCTCGTCGAGAGTATCTAAAGTGCGGAATCTATCTGTAAGACCCCAGCTATACGCAACATCATCTTCTTCAGCAGTTGAATCAGTTGCCGATGGTGCCGGTGTGATTGATTCCGCAACTGATACCGCTGGTTCACTTTCCGGTTTGACGGCTTCTTCAACGGTTTGGGTCGTTTCCGTATTGACAGCATCAGCCGATACAGCAGACTGAATCTCTTGTTGAGAAGAACAAGCTGTGAAGCAAATTATTACAAGTAATGAAACAAAAACGACTATAGTCTTTTTCATCTTTATTAAATCCTTTCTTATGTTTAATTATATCTTGCTGCAACGTCATTGTAATCATCAGTTTGCGGAACTTGGACCAGTCGAGAGCCTGCTTGTGCCATAATCGTATACCTATCCCAAGTTTGTTCCGGGTGGGCAAGCCCCATAAAGTGACCGTACTCATGGCATGCCGTTCCTTTTCTTTCAGCAAAACTGGGAATTTCGGTATAATTAAAATATTCTTGATTAAACCATATTTCACACCAGTACCAATCTTGATTATAATTAGTCGTATGTTCATTATTAAGCATAAGATCTGTTCGTGCATAAATAAATGATTGCGGTTGAAATTCGTGACTGCCCCAATAAACGTCGCACCGCGAATAACTCTTTGTATTGGTACGGGCAAGCGAAACATTGCTCACATGTCCATTCCAATAGGCAAAGCCCTGATCCACAGAATCTTTGTATTCATAAATCGAGCTGTCTCTCCAATATAAAATGTTGTTTGCGCCCCCAATTATTTTCCCAGACCCTAAATACTCAGCCAGTGCAATCGACGATGAAGACAAGAGCGTAATAACAGCAATTGCAAGGCACATAATGATTTTTAACTTTTTCTTCATTTGGTATTCCTTTCTTTTATATTGTTAACCCCATGTTAGCTTATATAAGCATATATGTCAATTACAAGTATTTTTAGTATGTATGTTTCTTTTTTATATAAATTAAGTTTTTATTTCTATTTTCCACCTTTATTCGCCCGAGAAATATATTTATAAAAAGAAAAGAGACAAGCCTTAAACAACCATCAACTTGTCTCAGAGTGTCTGAACGATCTTTAACAGATTCAAATTCGTCTGTTATGTCCCGCCGACCGAGCCGTCCCACGTATCCACCACCGTTTTTTTCATCTCCTCCTCGTCAAACCACTTCGTTGTGATCGCCTTGGTTTCGGTGAAAAACCGCACACCGTCTTTCCCCAGCACGTGCAGATCGCCGAAGAACGACTGCTTATGCCCCGTAAACGGGAAAATACCCACGGGCACCGGAATGCCCACATTCACGCCCACCATGCCGCCGTGCGTGCGCCGCGCGAACTCGCGCGCATAGTAGCCGCTGCTTGTGAAAATCACCGAGCCGTTCGCAAACCGGCTGCGATTCATCAGTGCGAGGCCTTCTTCAAAATCCTTCACGCGCTTGATGCAGAGCACCGGCCCGAACACCTCTTCGTCGCCGATGCTCATCTCTTTCGTGACATGATCGAATATCGTCGGCCCCAAGTAAAAGCCGTTCTCGTAGCCACTCACCGTCGCATTCCGTCCGTCGAGAATGAGCTTTGCGCCCTGCTCAATGCCTTTTTCAATCCAACCCAGCACGAATTTGCGGTGTCCTTCGCTTACGAGCGGCCCGAGCTGGCTCGCCCTGTCGTAAGCCGGGCCGATTTTGAGCTCGCGCGCGAACTTAACCAGTAGCGCTACAAGCTCGTCCGCAATGCTTTCCTGCGCCGCAATCACGGGCAGCGCCATGCAGCGCTCCCCCGCACACCCGAACGACGAATTGATAATGCCCCGTGCCGTGCGCTCGAGCGCCGCGTCCTCGAGCACAAGCGCGTGGTTCTTCGCTTCGCAGAGCGCCTGCACGCGTTTACCGTGCGCCGCCGCCTTCGCATAAATGTGCAGCCCGACCGAGGTCGACCCGACAAAGCTCACACCCTTCACATCCGGGTACTCAAGCAATATCTCGGCTTCATTCCGGCTGCAGGTGACGATGTTGAGCACGCCGTCCGGCAGCCCTGCCTGCTGCCACAGCTGCGCGCAGCGCATCGCCGTCATCGGCGTCATCGACGCGGCTTTGATCACCATCGTGTTGCCCGTCGCGATGCAGAGCGGCGCCATCCACCCCATCGGGATCATGCCCGGAAAATTAAACGGAATGATGCCCGCAAACACGCCGACCGGCTCACGGACGAGCACCGTATCGTAACCCGTCGAGGTGTCCATCAGCGATTCGCCCATCATGAGGCTTGGGACGCCGCACGCAAACTCAACGGGCTCCTTGACTTTGAAAATATCGCCCTCAGCCTCGCTCCACACCTTGCCGTGCTCGCGCGCCACGAGCATCGTCAGCTCCTCCATGTGCGCTTCGAGCAGCTCACGGAATTTATACAGCACCTGCACGCGCTTCATCACAGGCGTGGCGGACCACGCGGGGAACGCGTTTTGTGCCGCCTCAATCGCGCTTTCCACCTCGGTTTTCGTGCAGCAGGGCGTGCGCGCAATCACCTCGCCGCGGCTCGGGTCGTAAATGTCCATGTATTTGTCCGCCGCCGAATCGATCCACCTTCCGTTGACAAAAATTTTCAGCTTTTGAACATTACTCATACTTTCAGCTCCTTGAAATCATTTGATATCGTCTCGTAAAAACCGCTTCTGTTCCTCGGGCGTATCGAGCCCGAGCGTGCCGCCCGGGTTCATGATGTTGTCCGGGTCAAAGTGACGTTTTAGCGTTTTGAATATCTCAAACTCTCTGCGCCCGATCGAGCCTTCGAGCCACGGGCCGAACATCTTGCCGATGCCGTGGTGGTGGCTCATCGCCGCGCCGGATTTTTGTATCGCATCGAGAATCCCCGCGTGATAGGCGCGGAACTCCTCCGGGTCCGTCATCTTCACGATGAATATGAAATAGAGGTTGGCCCCTTGCGGATACACATGCGACATGTGCGTCATGCAGATCGTGTTCGGGCGCGATTTGCAAAACGCGCGCACCTCGGCATGCACCTTGCTCATATTGCTCCAGTTCACGCTGCATTCCATCGTATCGGTGATCACGCCGAAATCGTGCAGCGTATCGCGCAGGTACGGGTCGTTAAACCGGCCCTTTTCCCACGCCTTGGTCACATAGCCCGTGAGGCCGATTGCGCCGAACTTCTTGCAGACGCGGCGCACATTTTTGGCGCAATTGCGTGAAAAGCCTTTTTCTCCGTTCGTGAACCCGAGATACAGGCACATGTCGCCTTCCTTGAAGCCCTTGAGACGAAACAGGTGTTTGAGCGGGCTGTCAATCACACCGTACATGCGCAGCATAATCTGCGTCTCCTCGGGGTCGGAGAGCCTGAATACCGACGGGTACCCCGCTTCCGACTGCATGATCTCACGCGCCGCCGCCTGCGCAGTTTCCCAGTCGGCAAACATATACGAAAAGCGCCGAATCGTTGCGGGCATGTGGCGGAACACCCGGAGCGACACGTGCGTCAGCACGCCGAAGGTGCCTTCGCTGCCCATCATGATATGCCCGATATCGGGGCCCGTCGCTTTGCGCGGGTAGCTGTCCGTCTTGACCGTGCCAATCGGCGTCGCGTATTCCTGGCCGATCACGATATCCGAAATCACGCCGTAATACGTGGAGTTCTGGCCCGCGCCGCGCGTGACCACCCAGCCGCCCACCGAGGAGT
>JAEZNC010000075.1 GCA_023441905.1 Bacillota bacterium
GATCAATATACATGCCGTTCAAATGGCTCCATGCCGCCTTGCCGATTCCGTCAAAAACATCGTGCCTGTCTCCCGTGAAATCAACAATGACGAGATAGCTTTGCTCGCCGTCCTTTTCCATCAGCCGCAGGTACGCCGCCTTCACGTTCTTTTTCTTCTTCACATGCGCGCATATGGCGTTCACCATGTCTGTGGGATACACGCGCGGCTCTCCGAGCTGAACGGTTGTTTCCTTTTCAATCACCTGCTCAACCACGCCTCCGTTCGCTCGCCTTTCCATCTCGTCTTTGAGCGCCTTCACATTGGCTTTATTAAATACGATGCTTTCGCCGTACGGGTTGATCACAAAGCCGTCCCAGCGGCTGTTGTCCTGCAGCACCATGCCGCTGATGTCGCTGAACGTGACGACGAATGTCTGCTGGTGGTGATTGTTCTGCCATTTCCTCAGTTCATCCCAATCTGTAAAAGCTAAGAAAAAATGCTGACCGGCACTGTCTGCAATTGAGTAAAAGCTGATGGTTGTCCCTTCCTTGAACTGAGTTGTGTGATCATGATGATGATGATGGCAATCGCAATGATCATCACCATCGCAATGGTCATGGTTGGGTTCGGGCGAAACATTAACGGGTGTGATAAAATGCGCTTTCATCACCTCGTCCATCATCCTGTTCTGTTTCTCGGGTGAATTGTCCTGCCGCATGTCGCTAATGGCTCTCACGAGATCAGGGTTGGTAACCGGGGTGTTGATGTCAGCCATGACAAATCTCCTTGTATAAATAATGTGTTGCTGTCTGTTTAAAGAAAGGACGGCTCGTATCACGGCACCGTCCTGAGTCTTCTTTTATAAGCTTTTTCCCTCGCTGTCCAGATACTTGCAGACGCCTTTCCAAGCCAAGCCGTCCGTCGTCCCATCATCCCCCGCTTCAAGCGAATCATATCGTTTGATGTCAAAGCCCTGCTTACTCAGCAAAAAGCCCATATGCTTCGGCTTTATCGCGTTCACCGGACAGCCATACACGCACCGGAAGCACATCACGCACTTGCCGTCGAAAACGGGTTTTAACTCCCCCATGCTGATGTTACCGCTCGGGCACTGCACCGCACACCAGCCGCAGCTTGAGCAGTTGTCGTCCGCATACAGTACCCTGCCAAAAAGGTGCGCGCCGAGCTTCTCTATCTCAGCACTGACATCGTTCGGTTCAGCAGCCCCGGCTTTGTGCGCCGTCTCACGCCCGCCAGCAAATCGTCCGCAATGCGTTGCGCCTTTTGCGGCAGCACCTCAAGCAGTCTGACCGCAAGGCTGTCCGGCGTAGCCGGGTTCATGTTCGACGGCATTACGAGCATATCCTCGTATGTCACGTCGTAGCCCTTTTTCTTCAGGCGTTTGATATCACGCTGCTGTGATGAATCTCCTGTTTATTCACACTCACACCGCGCGAAACAAGCGCCGCTTTCACTGCGTCCGCCGCGCGCGCCGTGCAGCCCGTGCCCGAAAAATACACCACGAACGCCTTACTGACTGACATTATTAAGCTTCCTTCCGTCAAATTACAGCTTGAGCGAAGTGAACCTTTCCATCGCTTTCATTGTGTTTACCCGCGTGTTGAAAGCGGTCAGGCGGAAGTAGCCTTCGCCCGCGTTGCCGAAGCCCGCGCCCGGCGTGCCCGCCACACCCGCGTCGAGCAGTTTGTCGAAGAATTCCCATGAGGGCAGGCCGCCCGGCGTTTTGAGCCAGATGTACGGGGAATTCACGCCGCCCCAGCAGTCGATGCCGATGCTTTGCAGCCCCTCGCGAATCACCTTGGCGTTCCCGAGATAAAAATCAATCGTCTCTTTGATCTGCGCCTTGCCCGCGTCCGAATAGCACGCAAGCGCGCCCTTTTGCGTCACGTACGGTACGCCGTTAAACTTGGTCGTATGGCGGCGGTTCCACATCGCGTTGAGGCTGTGCAGCTCGCCGTCGCTGTCCGCGCCCATCAGCGCCTTTGGCACCACGGCAAACGCGCAGCGCGTGCCCGTAAAGCCCGCCGTTTTGGAATAGCTCCTGAATTCAATCGCGACGTCCTTCGCGCCTTCTATCTCATAAATACTGTGCGGCACGTTGTCCTCGCGGATAAACGCTTCATACGCCGCGTCAAACAGAATCAGCGCGCCTGTTTTCTTCGCGTAGTTCACCCACTGCGTCAGCTCATCCTTGGTGAGCACCGTCCCTGTCGGGTTGTTCGGGTAACACAGGTAAATGATATCCACATCTTCCTTGGGCAGCTCGGGCTTAAAGCCATTGGCCGCGCTGCACGGCAGATAGGTGATGTTCGTATACGCGTTACTCTCCGCGTCGTAATCACCCGCGCGCCCCGCCATCACATTGGTATCCACATACACCGGATACACAGGATCGAGCACCGCGATTTTGCACATGGAGGAAAACAGCTCCTGTATGTTGCCCGTGTCGCACTTCGCGCCGTCGGATACAAAAATCTCGTCCGCCTCGATGCCAAGGCCCGCGTAATCGCTTTCGGCAATCGCCTCGCGCAGCCACGCGTAGCCCTGTTCTGGGCCGTAGCCATGGAAGCCGCCTGCCGTTGCCATGTCGTCCACCGCCGCTTTCATCGCGTCCACCACAGCGGGCGGCAGCGGGCACGTCACATCACCGATACCGAGCCGGATGATATCGCCGCCGTGCGCATTTATTCTTTTGGCCATCTCGGAAAATAAGTAGCTTCCCTTAAGCGCCAGATAATTTTCGTTAATCAGTATCATATCTGCTCTCCTTCTTCTTGCTGCTTTTGTATAAACATTTTCCATTTGATTCTACTCGAAAAAGAAAAAGCGCGCAAGGCGCGAAGGTTAGCAAAAAGTGTTTTGTAAAAAATTATTGACCGTGGTCTTCGCCGGACGCACCGGCGGAACGGCCCGGCACGCGCACCCTTGCCCCTTCCTTAAAATCGCTGGGGCGCAGGTGATCGTTCATACCGAGCAGCGTGCTGACGGGAATGCCATGACTCTGCGCGACGCTGACCAGCGTTTCGCCCTGCTTCAACGTATGCCAGTGGCCTTTTCTTCTGGGCGGCGGCGATACGTTCACACGCTGCCCCGCTTTGAGCGACATTGGGCTTATATTGGGGTTCAGCGCGCAAAAAGTCGTAAAATCCATTCGGAATTTACGCAGCACGTCAAAAACGCCTTCGCCTTCTTCCAGGAAATATGAATCGCTGCGCGCATGAGACTGTATGGGCGGTATCACGATGACCTGCCCCGGTATGTAATAATTCGGGTTTAAATAGGGATTGGCGGCCAGCAGGTCACTGAGATCCAGCCCGTTGCGGCGTGCCACCTGCAGCAGTGTTTCGCCCCGGCGTATCGCGTAAAATGCGCCGCGCGTGCAGCCGCCGCACGCGCACGGGATGCGTACACGCTGCCCCGGCCCCGGCTGCATATCTTTGTTCTGCTCTAAAATCACCTGCTCGGGAACCTGAAACCGGCCCGCAAGCGACTTCACCGTCTCTCCCGGCTCCATGCGGTAATCAAAAAAACTGTATGGACAATATGCCATGAACCTCGCCTCACTCTGTATTTTTGGTGTCTTATAGTGTATGACGGGTTCGGGCGGTTTAGAAGGACGATTTGTCTTCGATCAGCGAGATGAGCGGGAACATGTCGTTATACTGTTTTTGCAGAAACAATGAACATCCTTTTTGATACAGCGTTTCGGCTATGCGGTCGGCGGCGGCCAATGCCAGCCGCTCG
>JAEZNC010000103.1 GCA_023441905.1 Bacillota bacterium
GTTATTTTGCATAACAGGAGAGTGGATACAAGTTTATGGTGCATGAAGTCAATTACGGAAAGCGAAACAGGATGAGCTTTTCCAAGATCGAAGAAGTCCTGGATATGCCGGATCTGATTGAGATCCAAAAGAACTCGTACAATTCATTTTTGGAGACCGGCCTTCGAGAGGTTCTCAATGATATCTCACCTATCACCGATTATTCTGAGAATCTGATTCTTGAATTTATCGATTACTATATTGAAAACAAACCAAAGTACACCGTCGAAGAATGCAAAGAGCGCGACGTGAACTTTGCTGCGCCTTTAAAGGTGATTGTGCGTCTCATCAATAAAGAGACGGGCGAGATGAAGGAGCAGGAAGTGTTCATGGGCGATTTCCCGCTGATGACCGAAAAAGGCACGTTCATCATCAACGGTGCGGAACGCGTCATCGTCAGCCAGCTCGTGCGCAGCCCTGGCGTTTATTTCGATGTGGCGATTGACAAATCGGGCAAGCAGCTGTTCTCCGCTACGGTGATTCCGAACCGCGGCGCATGGCTTGAATATGAGACAGATTCGAACGACTGCTACTGGGTGCGCGTGGACAGAACGCGCAAGCTGCCCATGACGGTGCTGATGCGCGCAATGGGCTGTGGCACCAATATGGAAATCATCAACATGTTTGGAGACGAAGATTTCCTTCAGGCGACTTTTAAAAAGGATGGCGGTCAGAGTGTGGAGGACGGCCTCATTGAAATTTATCGCCGCCTGCGTCCGGGCGAGCCGCCCACTGTGGAAAGCGCGCGGATGCTTATTGATTCGCTCTTTTTTGACCCCAGACGATACGACCTTGCACGGGTAGGCCGCTACAAATACAATAAGAAGCTGTCCATCGCGGAACGCATTGAAGGCTTCAAGAGTGCTCAGAACATCGTTTCGGAAGACGGCGAGTTACTGGCTTCTAAAGGCGAAGTAATTTCCCGCGAAGCCGCAAACCAGATTGAAGAAGCAGGTATCAACAGCGTGCTGCTGCTGATCGGCGAAAACGAGGTTAAGGTTCTCGGCAATAATTTTGTGCGCGTGAACAGCCACTTGTCTTTCGACCCTTCAAGTGTGGGTATCAACGAAAAGGTGCACTACCCGACGTTTAAAGCGCTGCTGGCCGAATTCGGCGGCAACGAAGACGAGCTGAAAAAACAGCTCAAAGCCAACATTGAGAAACTGATCCCCAAACACATCATCGTGGACGATATCATGGCGTCCATGAGCTATCAGATGGGGCTTAAATACGGCATTGGCCGTACGGATGATATCGATCACCTGGGCAACAGACGACTGAGAAGCGTCGGTGAGTTGCTGCAAAATCAAATACGCGTCGGCCTTTCACGGCTTGAGCGCGTGGTCAGAGAACGCATGTCCATTCAGGACATGGATGTCGCGACGCCCTCCAACCTGATCAACATCCGCCCGGTGACGGCGGCGATCAAGGAATTTTTCGGGTCGTCCCAGCTCTCGCAGTTTATGGACCAGACGAATCCGCTGGCCGAGCTCACGCACAAACGCCGTCTGTCCGCACTCGGACCGGGTGGACTCAACCGTGAACGCGCATCATTCGATGTCCGCGACGTTCACCACACGCACTATGGCCGTATGTGCCCGATCGAGACGCCTGAAGGTCCGAACATCGGTCTCATCGGTTCTCTGTCGACATACGCGCGTATCAACGAATACGGGTTCATTGAATCGCCGTATCGTTTGATCGATAAGAAAAACAAGATTGTGACCGAAGAAATCGTCTACCTGACGGCGGACGAAGAGGATAAATATGTGGTGGCTCAGGCCAACGAGCCGATCGGCGAGGACGGCAACTTTAAGCGTACACGCGTTATGTCGCGCCGCCAGGAGGAAATCGTAGAGGTGTCACGTGATGAGGTTGACCTCATGGACGTCTCACCCAAACAGGTTGTTTCTGTGGCCACGGCGCTGATTCCGTTCCTTGAGAACGACGACGCGAACCGTGCGCTGATGGGCTCCAACATGCAGCGTCAGGCTGTGCCTTTGACCATCCCCGAAGCGCCGATTGTGGGCACGGGCATGGAGCACAAGGCCGCAAGCGACTCGGGCGCGGTGGTGCGTGCCTATGAGGACGGTACGGTGAAAAGCGTTTCTGCCGACAGAATCCTTGTTCAGGAAGAGAAGCAGACAAGAGACTATAAGCTGATCAAATTCTCACGTTCGAATCAGGGGACGTGCATTAATCAGTATCCGATCGTGAAAACAGGCGAAAAGGTGAAGAAAGGCCAGATCATCGCCGACGGGCCGTCCACCGAAAACGGTGAGCTCGCGCTCGGACGCAACGTGCTGGTCGGATTCATGACTTGGGAAGGCTACAACTACGAAGACGCGATACTCATCAGCGAGCGGCTTGTCCGCGATGATGTGTTCACGTCGATACATATCGAAGGCTACGAAGCCGAAGCGCGCGACACCAAGCTCGGCCCCGAAGAAATCACACGCGACATCCCCAACGTCGGCGAAGATGCGCTCAAGAATCTTGACGAGCGCGGTATCATCCGCATTGGTGCCGAGGTGCGTGCGGGAGATATTCTTGTCGGCAAGGTGACGCCCAAAGGCGAAACGGAACTGACGGCGGAAGAACGCCTGCTGCGCGCTATTTTCGGTGAGAAGGCGCGTGAGGTCAGAGACACGTCACTGCGCGTACCGCACGGTGAAGAAGGTATCGTGGTGGACATTAAGGTGTTCACGCGTGAAAACAAGGATGAACTGACCGCCGGCGTCAACAAGCTTGTGCGCGTGTATATCGCTCAGAAGCGTAAAATTTCCGTCGGCGACAAAATGGCCGGACGCCACGGTAACAAGGGCGTTATCTCACGGATACTGCCCGTGGAGGATATGCCGTTCCTGCCGGACGGCACGCCGCTTGATATCGTGCTGAATCCTCTCGGTGTTCCCTCGCGTATGAACATCGGACAGGTGCTGGAAGTGCATCTGGGCTATGTGGCCAAAGCGCTCGGCTGGCGCATTGCGACGCCTGTTTTCGACGGCGCGACAGAGGAAGACATCATGAACCTCTTCAGACAGCTCGGGCTGGAGCCGGACGGAAAAACAGTGCTTTACGACGGCCGCAGCGGTGAACCGTTTGAAAACCGCGTCACCGTCGGCTACATGTATATACTGAAACTACATCACCTTGTTGATGACAAGATCCATGCGCGGTCCACGGGCCCGTACTCGCTGGTCACACAGCAGCCGCTTGGCGGCAAGGCGCAGTTCGGCGGACAGCGTTTCGGCGAAATGGAAGTGTGGGCGCTTGAGGCTTACGGTGCGGCGAACACACTGCAGGAAATTCTCACGGTGAAATCCGACGATGTGGTGGGCCGTGTGAAAACCTATGAAGCCATCGTGAAGGGTGAGAACATCCCCGAACCGGGTGTGCCCGAATCGTTCAAGGTGCTGATCAAGGAAATGCAGTCGCTGGCGCTTGATGTGAAGGTGCTTGGCGATGTGGGTGAGGAAATCGCGATCCGCGAAAGTGTTGACGACGACTTAACCGGCCTTGAGGTGAATATTGAGGGAGCCGAACGAGATGTGCCTGATAAGCGTTCCGAGAAGGTGCGTGATGAGGACTTCTCCAACCTGAGCTTTGACGAACTGGATGTGCCCGATCTCGACGACCTTGATGATGACATCGATGTCGATATTGACAGCATGAAGGGCCGTCGGGCCAAGGATGACGACGTCGACGATGATGATTTCGATGACATCGACGATGACGATTTCGGCGATATCGATGAAGACGCGGAAGAAGGCGTCAGCACTCCGTATGAAAAGAACAGATTCTTTGGCGATGATTTTGACAGCAAAAAATACAGCGATGATTTTGACGACATAGAAATTGAATCTCTCGACGGCCTGATCGATGATGACGACAGCCTGTTTGACGATGATTACGATGACAAAGAGTAGATAAGTTTTTTGGCATAAACGAGAGGAGAGGAAATCTTTGTTCGAACTTGGCAATTTTGATTCCATTCAAATTGGTTTGGCATCTCCGGAGAAGATTAGAGAGTGGTCGAGAGGTGAGGTAAAAAAACCCGAAACCATCAACTACCGGACGCTCAAGCCTGAAAAGGACGGTTTGTTTTGTGAGCGTATTTTCGGGCCCACGAAAGACTGGGAATGCCATTGCGGACGCTACAAACGCGTGCGCTATAAGGGCATTATCTGCGATAAGTGCGGCGTTGAGGTGACGCGCGCCAAGGTGCGCCGCGAACGCATGGGCCATATTGAGCTGGCCGCGCCGGTATCGCACATTTGGTATTTTAAAGGCATTCCGTCGCGCATGGGCCTGCTGCTTGACATGTCGCCGCGCGATTTGGAAAAGGTGCTTTATTTTGCGTCGTTTGTGGTAACTGACCCTGGCAATACGCCGCTTGAATACAAACAGCTGTTAAACGACAAAGAACTGCGTGAATGCCAGGAAAAATACGGCGATGACGCTTTTGTGGCCAAGATGGGTGCCGAAGGCGTTAAAGACCTTTTAAAGGCGATCGATCTTAACAAGACCTCAAGAGAGCTCAAAAAGGAGCTGGAGACCTGCACGGGCCAGAAACGAGTACGCGCAATCAAACGTCTTGAGGTGGTCGAAGCGTTTCGTCAGTCGGGCAATAAGCCCGAATGGATCGTACTCGACTGCATACCGATCATCCCGCCGGAACTGCGCCCGATGGTTCAGCTGGACGGCGGACGGTTTGCGACGAGCGATTTGAACGATTTGTACCGCCGCGTGATCAACCGCAACAACCGTTTGAACAGGCTGCTTGCGCTGCGTGCGCCGGATATCATTGTGAGAAACGAGAAACGCATGCTGCAGGAAGCTGTGGATGCGTTGATTGACAACGGCCGCCGCGGCCGCCCGGTCACAGGCCCGGGCAACAGACCGTTAAAATCCCTTTCTGATATGCTGCGCGGCAAACAGGGCCGTTTTCGTCAGAACCTGCTCGGCAAGCGCGTTGACTACAGCGGCCGCAGCGTTATCGTGGTCGGGCCGGATTTAAAGATGTATCAGTGCGGCTTGCCCAAGGAAATGGCGCTTGAGCTGTTTAAGCCTTTCGTGATGAAAAAGCTTGTGGAAGACGGGCTTGCCCATAATATCAAGAGCGCAAAACGCATGGTGGAACGCGTGCGTCCCGAGGTTTGGGGCGTGCTCGAAACGGTGATCAAAGATCATCCCGTGCTGCTTAACCGCGCCCCCACGCTGCATCGCCTTGGCATACAGGCGTTTGAGCCGGTGCTCGTGGAAGGCAAAGCGCTTAAACTGCATCCGCTTGTGTGTACCGCGTACAATGCAGACTTTGACGGCGACCAGATGGCCGTGCACGTACCGCTGTCGGTGGAGGCACAGGCGGAATGCCGCTTCCTCATGCTGGCCGCGAACAACATATTGAAACCGCAGGACGGCAAGCCGGTGGTAAGCCCCACGCAGGACATGGTTATTGGCAGCTATTACTTAACCATCCACCGCGAAGGCGCAAAGGGCGAAGGCAATTATTTCTCGTCGCCCGAAGAAGCGGTCATCGCGTATCAGACCGGTGAAATCAGTTTGCAGGCGATGATTAACGTGCGTCTGACAAAAGTGGAAAACGGCGTCAAACGCAGCCGTATACTCACGACAACGCCGGGCCGTCTGATATTCAACGAAGCAATTCCTCAGGATTTAGGTTTTGTGGATAGAACGCAGCCCGACAGTGATTTCCTGCTTGAGGTTGATTTCCTTGCGGGTAAAAAGCAGCTGGGCAAAATCGTAGATTTCTGTTACAGAAAGCACGGCGAAACAAAGACAGCCGCGATGCTTGACGAAATCAAGCGCCTTGGCTTCCACTACTCGACAGTGGGCGCCATCACAATCAGCGTAAGCGATATCGTGATTCCCGAGGCGAAGGCACAGTATATACAAAGCGCCGAGGAAAAGGTTATAGAAATCGAAAAGAAGTTTAAACGAGGCTTCTTAACCAATAAGGAAAGAAAAGAAAACGTCATCAAGGTGTGGGCGGATACCACAAATCTTGTGACGGATGCGCTGATGGACGGCCTCAGCGAGTTCAACCCGGTTTACATGATGGCCAACTCGGGCGCGAGAGGGTCCACAAACCAGATCCGCCAGCTGGCGGGCATGCGCGGCCTGATGGCCGACCCGTCCGGCGAAATCATTGAAATTCCGATCCGCGCGAATTTCCGCGAAGGCCTCACGGTTCTTGAGTTCTTCATCTCGACGCACGGCGCGAGAAAAGGCCTTGCCGATACGGCGCTCAGAACCGCCGACTCGGGGTACCTGACGCGCCGCCTTGTGGACGTCAGCCAGGACGTGATCGTCAGAGAACTAGACTGCCTGAAGGAAGGCGATCCGGTCAGAGGCATCTGGGTGGAAGATATCTATGAAGGCAAAGAGGTTATCGAGCCGTTTATCGACAGAATCCCCGGACGTTATGCGGCGGCGGATATTGTAGACCCGAACACGAACGATGTGATTGTTCGCACAAATGAGATGATTACCTACGATCACTGCCGCCGTATTGAAGCCGCAGGCATCAAGGGCGCAAGCATCCGCAGCGTACTCACATGCAAAACGCAGCACGGTGTATGCTCAAAATGCTACGGCTCGGATATGTCGTCCGGCAAAACGGTCAGCATCGGCGAAGCGGTGGGCATCATCGCGGCGCAGTCAATCGGCGAACCGGGCACCCAGCTCACGATGCGTACGTTCCATACGGGCGGCGTCGCGGGTGAGGATATCACGCACGGCCTGCCGCGTGTCGAGGAGCTTTTTGAAGCGAGAAAGCCAAAGGGTCTTGCTGTCATCAGTGAAATTGCGGGTACCGTGTCTCTTGGGGACAACCGCCGTAAGCAGGACGTGACGGTGACAGGCGAGGACGGTATGGCTGAGGTTTATACGATTCCGTTCGGTTCGCGCCTCAAGGTGAAAGACGGCGATGTGATTGAAGCGGGCGATGAGCTGACCGAAGGTTCTATTAACCCGAACGATATATTGAAGATCAAAGGTGCCAAAGGCGTGCAGAACTATCTGCTCAAAGAGGTTCAGATGGTTTATCGTCTTCAGGGCGTGGAAATATCCGATAAGCACATTGAGGTTATCATCCGGCAAATGCTCAAGAAGTGCAAGATTGAGGATGCGGGAGACACGGATCTGCTCCCCGGCTCGCTGGTGGATATTCACCAGTTTGATTCCGAGAACGAGCGGATCATCCGCGAAGGCAAAAAGCCCGCGACAGCCAAGCGCGTGCTGCTCGGCATCACGAAGGCTTCACTCGCAACGGACTCGTTCCTGTCTGCGGCGTCATTCCAGGAAACCACAAGGGTGCTGACGGAAGCGGCGATAAAGGGCAAGTCCGATCCGCTGCTGGGCCTTAAGGAGAACGTGATTATCGGCAAACTGATTCCGGCCGGAACGGGCATGAAACGTTATAAAAATATTGACGTAATTAAGAATATACTCAATGAGGATATTGCGCCGGATATTATAATGCATGATTCTCATCTGCAGAGTGCGTTGTTGGACGGATATGATGATCCTGCGGAGTTAAACGCAGAACTGTTGTAAGCATCAAGTGGGGGTAACGATATGCCGAAGAACGAACAATGTGTGGTGACGGACAGCGATATATGTAAATGGATCGACAAGGACTGTGAAAACTGTTACCTGAGAGAAAAGAAAGACGATTCGGAAGCCAAGAAGGTGCTGGAAGATTTTCAGGTGATGCTGTCTTTGCTCCCTGATGAGTTTGACAGTCTGCAGGGTGACGACTGCTGCTTCTGTAAAGGAGAGCCGCACAAACGGGTGTGCTATGCGACTGTTGACCTTGGGCATAAGGAGCCCGAGCATAAACGCGGCATGTTCTTCGGTATGGGGAAAAAGGTCAGGCAGAGAATCGGATCGCTGATTCCCTTATCCATATCCATATGCGGCGAATGCCGCCGGAACTTTCGTCTGGCCGAATCGTTAAAATGGCTGATGATGCTTGTTTTCGGCGGTGCCGCGCTGGGCATCTGTTTTATACCCGCCGTCAATGCCGACCCGATTTTGCCTTATGCGATCATACTCGCCGGGATACTCGTCGGCTATGTCGCAGGGAAGATATTCTCGGCTGTGTATGTTGATAAAAAGGGCGAAAAAACCCGGTTTAACGTATTTGATGTTCCGGTCTGCGCCGAGATGAAGAACAAAGGGTGGTTTACGATGCAGGACGAGGGGCCCGTGACGCGTTTTATTTTCTCAAAGAAGCCGATGGTGAAAAGGCTTTGTGATGTGGGAATAGAGCTGAAAAAGGAGCAGGAAAACATTTAACAACTCTGGCCTGTCATGAGGATTGACAAGAAAAATGCCTGGTGTTAAAATGGCTCTGCTTGCGTTTTTTAGGGCTTGGTGCGTCATGGAGGTTTATTTTAAGTATGGAGCATGAGCTATCCCGGCAGAATAGGGTGGCGGGCTTAAAGCAAGTGATGCGGTGTGCGCGAGAGGCCTCGCTGGATAAGGTGTATATTGCCAAGGATGCGGATGAAGACATTATTGCTAAGCTCAAAGCGGAATGTGACAAGCACCGGATCCCATACGATATGTCTCTGACCATGCACCAGATCGGTACGGCGTGCGACATTGAAGTGGGCAGCGCTTGCGCCGGCGTTTTGAAGCAAGGCAGACAAAGAGATTAATCCCCTTAAAGGGTTGCGAGGGGTTCTTATAAACAGTCATAATATAAAGGAGGTGAAGACCCAAATATGCCGACAATTAATCAGCTGGTCAAACAAGGCAGAAAGACGGCCGAAACCAAAAGCAATTCTCCGATACTCAAGCAGAGCCCTCAGAAAAGAGGCGTTTGCCTGACTGTGAGGACGATGACGCCGAAGAAGCCGAATTCCGCTTTAAGAAAAATAGCTAGAGTTCGCCTGGTCAATGGCATGGAAGGTACCGCGTACATTCCTGGCATCGGCCACAATCTTCAGGAGCACTCTGTGGTGCTTATCAGAGGAGGCAGAGTGAAAGACCTGCCGGGCGTGAGATATCATATAGTCAGAGGCGCTCTTGACAGCGCAGGAGTGGCCAACAGGAAGCAGGCCCGCAGCAAATACGGTGCCAAGAGACCGAAGAAGTAATATTTAGGAGGATTCAACATGCCAAGACGTGGAGGCGCTCCTAAGCATGACGTTCTGCCCGATCCGATATACAGATCCAGCATGC
>JAEZNC010000117.1 GCA_023441905.1 Bacillota bacterium
TCAGAAAAACGGTCATGCCCGTTTTGTCTTTAAGCTCCTGTATCATGGTCCAGACCGATTTGCGCGTCTGCGGGTCGAGCCCTGTCGTGGGTTCATCAAGAAAGAGGATTTTTGGCGTCTGCACGAGCGCACGCGCGATATCCGCACGGCGACGCTGTCCGCCCGAGAGCTTGCCGTAAGGACGGTCGATAAACCCCAGCACATCCACTGTGGCAGCCGCATTTCTCACCGCTTGCTCAATTTTGTTTTTGTCCTTGAAATAAAGGCCGGCTCTCAGCCTTAAATTCTCTCCCACGGTGAGCAGTGCATCGAGCACGCTGTCCTGAAACACCACACCGATACTGTGCCGGATGTCTTCGTCGTCTTCGCCGAGCTTGTGTCCGTTCACGGTAACTTTACCCTCATCACAGGCCAGCAGCGTACATAAGATGTCAATCGTGGTGGATTTCCCCGCACCGTTGGGGCCGAGAAACGAAAACAGTTTGCCCTGCTCCACATAAAAGCTAATGTCCTTCACCGCCTGAACATCGCCGTAGTTCTTTTTTAAATTTTTAACCTCAATGATTTTCTGCATAGTAGAAATCTCCTTTCGTGATTACCATAATCGCAAAAGGAGGTATCACCAATAGCCCGGAAAGCAAGATGCAAAAAAGCAGGTTAAGATGCAAAAAAGCGGCGGTGAGTTGGTATCACCGCCGCACGTGTTGATGTTATTTTACGGTTCTTTTCTTATACGACTCCAAGCTTTCGTTCAGCATGCGCGCCACCTTCTTTTCGCGCAGGTATGTGAAATACCATACCATTATGTAAGAAACGGAAAACAGCAATATGATAACAACAGGCTGAATGATACTGCCCGCAGCGAGCCACCCCCAATAATATCCGAAAAACAGAAGAAGGCTGATCAAAATAAATAAGTGAAGGATTTTACGTAACCGCATCTGCTTTTTCCCCAGCTCTTTTTTTGAGCAGAATATAAACCCCGGCAGTGTACATAAAAACGCAAACGTGAGAAGCTGCCATAAAAGCGAAATGCTAAACCGCGCATTCGGAAAGAACATCGTGCAAAAAACGGCGGCACATATTACCGTACCCGCAACAATCAGCAGAAATTCCAGCATCATTTCTTTTATCCGTTTGATTATCATCGTCGCACCTCCCTAAAGCAGCAGCTTTTGTTTGAGATCGGGCACATACTGCCTCGATATGATGATCTTTTCACCGTTGTCGAGCGACGCTTCGAGGCGTCCGCTATATGCCGGGCTTAAAAATGTGATTTTGGGCAGATTGAGTATAACAGACTTGGAAACCCTCAAAAAATCACTCCCCGCGAGCAGGGCTTCCACCTCGTAAAGCTTATACTTGCTCTCAAACACTTTTTCCCGGCAATAGATAAACACCTTGTTGTCCACAGCCTCAAAATAATAGATATCATCCAGATCAAGGCGGTGAATGTCGCTGCCATACAGCCCGATGATGTTTGGTTTTTGCGTTTTGAGATTGTTGATGAGCTGCAGAAGTTCCTTGCTCATCTGCCGGCAGCGAATGATGATCTGATCCTCTTCGCCCGCTCCCGGCTCCTCTATGAGTATCTTCATGTCACACTTCCTGTTAATATGGGCTGCCTGCCGTAATTGTTCATTTACATGAAAACAAGCGTTACCCATATTGTATACGCATTGTGACAAGCAAGGCAACGCTTTTTTGGCATATATAAGTGACACAGAGTTTATCTTTTTCCCACAATGCTTTCATAATCGTAAAGCTCATCCATTTCGGTGAGCTCGTTGACCATGAACGCGCGGATGTACGCTTTGTCACGCGTGATCGAATGGATGTAGTAGCCGTTCTTCAGATAAAACGCGACAGACGAGCGCATGCGGCTCGCCGTGTGCAGTGCAATCGCGCGCACGCCGAGCGTCACGCATTCGCGGCGCACCTTTTCAAGCAGCAGCCCGCCAATGCCGAGCGACTGGAATTCAGGGTCGATCGCAAGGCGCGAAAGATAAGCGATGCCATCCTCTAGCACCTCAAATCGTACAGAGCCCGCCACTTCGCCATCCACCTCGCAGAGGTACACATGCTTTTCATGAATATCGCGCAGAATTTCGTCTTCTGTCTCGTGAAGTGCGGCTACGTTCTCCTCATTCCGTATTTCGCGCGCGTAATTGGTGAACGCCTTGCGCGTCACACGCTTGATATCGGCCAGATCACTGTCTGTGGCTTTTTTAAAAACGATACTTTCCATCATATTTTTTTAAATCTCCGTTGCTATGACGGGCGGGCACGGAGACCCGCCCCTACGATTTGTGGATGATTTGCTGCTTATCGGCACTCGTGAATGTCATTCGGGATTTCGTGGTACCCTTGCCTCCCTCTGGAGGGAGGTGGCAATTGGCGGATTCTTAATCCGACAATTGACGGAGGGAGTTCACAGGGCAATATGATCTTCTCACTGATCGCCCGCCGGAAACCGTTTATCACGGGCGGCCAATGGCCGCCCCTACAATTCGCGAATAATTTGCTGCTTATCGGCACTCGTGAGTGTCAACATTGAATGTCCGCTGTATATAAATCTAAAAAAGTATTCCTGTGCCCCGGAGGGGCATGGATCGACACGGAGGCGATCCCTACGGTTCAAAGCATTTCTGTATGGAATCAGCACAAATGTTATTCCATACTGGATATATTTCTTTATCTATTTGCCCATCAGCAGCGCCATCACAGCCTTCTGCGCATGCAAACGGTTTTCGGCTTCGTCAAACACCACGCTGTGCGGCCCGTCGATGATCTCAGCGGTTACCTCTTCACCCCTGTGCGCGGGCAGACAGTGCAGGAAGATGTAATCGTTTTTGCACCGCGCCGTGAGCTTTGTGTTCACCTGATAATCCGTGAAATGCGCGTATTTGTCCTGCGCGCCGCTTTCCTGGCCCATGCTCGCCCACACGTCGGTATACACCGCGTCCGCGCCGTCGGCAGCCTCAGCCGGGTCGTGCGTCACAATAAGCTTCGCGCCGCTTTGTGCAGCAGCTTCCTGTGCCGCCGAAAGCACCTCTGCGTCCGGCTCAAAGCCCTCAGGACACGCGAGCGCCATATCAAGGCCGAGCTTGCCGCAGCCCACCAGCAGCGAGTTCGCCACGTTGTTGCCGTCGCCGATAAACGCAAGTTTGCCCG
>JAEZNC010000155.1 GCA_023441905.1 Bacillota bacterium
CACTCTTCAACGCCCCTTACCGGCTCCATACCTTACAATATCGTGCCTCAAACCGGGGATCCAACCCTGCTGTAGCGGATTGCAGGTTCAGGGCACCGCTAGCTCCCCGTCTGGCACGGCAAACTTATAATCTATTATTTTTTAATTCCGGCTCCCTATTCAAAATATTTATGCCGGACGATGCATTCGCTGCGTTCGGGACCCACGCCGATCATACCCACAGGCGCGCCCGTTTCGGCTTCAATAAACTCAATATACTCTTTGGCGGCCTGCGGCAGCTCATCATAGCTTCTGATGTGTGAAATATCGCTGCTCCAACCCTCAAATTCACGATATATGGGCTTTGCCTTGGCGATGTCGTCGAGCGACGCCGGATAATCCTTGGTGATCTTTCCGTCAATGTCGTATGCGGTACACACCTTAACCTTGTCAAAGCCGCCGAGCGTATCCATTCTTGAGAGCGCGATCGACGTGATACCGCTCACGCGCACCGAGAAGCCCACAATCACAAGATCGAGCCAGCCGCAGCGTCGGGGACGTCCCGTCGTCGCGCCGTATTCGTGGCCCTTCTCGCGTATCGCTTCGCCGGTCTCGTCATTAAGCTCGGTCACAAACGGCCCTTTGCCTACGCGCGTGGTATACGATTTCACCACGCCGACCACCTCGTTTAACGCCGCGGGCGGAAGCCCGGTGCCCACGCTCACACCGCCCGAAATGGGGTGCGACGAGGTCACGAACGGATATGTACCAAAATCGATATCGAGCAGCATGCCCTGCGCGCCTTCAAAAAGCATCTTGCTCTTTTTCGCGTAAAGGCCGTGGCACAGGCTCACCGTATCACAGATATACGGCTTTAATTTTACCCGGTACCCAAGAAACTCTTTCAATATCTCATCGTAGCTGAGCGGTTCCTTGCCAAATATCTTAGTGATGATCTCATTTTTCTCGTCCATCACCTTACGCAGCTTCTCCGCGAAGGAGTCGGACAGTAAATCGCACATGCGAAGGCCAATGCGTGCCGCTTTATCCGTATAGCACGGGCCGATACCGCGTTTGGTGGTTCCAATCTGCGCATCACCCGCATTTTCTTCGGCCAAACCGTCGAGCAGCTTGTGATACGGCATCACCATGTGGGCCCTGTCGGAAATCTTCAGGTTCTGAAGCGAGAGACCCTGTTGCTTGAGCATCTCCATTTCCTCAATCAGCGCGCCCGGATCGATCACCACACCGTTGCCGATAACGCAAAGCTTGCCTTCATATAAAGAACCGGCAGGTATCAGATGAAGCGTGTATTTCACATCATCAACGATAATCGTATGGCCGGCGTTGTTACCGCCCTGATAACGGACCACCACATCGGCTCCGTTTGCCAGATAATCGACAAAACGCCCTTTGCCTTCGTCTCCCCACTGCGCGCCAAATACTGAAATGCCCGGCATTGTTTAACTCCTGAATCAAAAAAAGATGATAAAAGCGGGGTCTATCGCATCCCCGCTTAAGTCCTACGCTATCGTATCAAAAAATATGTTCTGCGTCAACTGTCTGCTTATCTTTATTAAGGCGTTTTCTATATATTGGCTGAGTAATGCTCAGTTTGCACCGAAAAAATAGCTTCGCTTGTCCACAATGTCGTATTTGCCGATGTCAAACGTATCCACAAACATCTGTTTGCTGACCGCCGCTTTTTCTTTAAACGTGCCATAGTCAGAAAACACCTGCATGGTCGCGGGCGCATAGTCATAAAAGAAAAAGTACAGGCTGCTGTCCACAGAACTGCCTATGCCCGCAGAAAGGCTCGCGTCGTCCACGGCGCATATCGGTCCCGGCGGCAGGCCTTTATGTGTGTACGTGTTGTATTCGCTCTGAACTTTGATATCGTCGCTCGTTAAATACGGGCGGCTGTACCCAAGCGCATACTCAACGGTTGCGCAGCATTGCAGTTTGTCGCCGCTATCCAGACGGTTCAGCAGCACCGCCGCGGCCTCCGCTTGAAACTCATCGCTCAGGCATTCCCAATCCACAATCGACGCAAGTGCGAGCCGCTCCGGGGCACTCAAGTCGTTCGTGTCGCCGCAGGCCGCAACGAGGCCGTCGTAGCGCTGCTCTGCACCGATGACCCACAGCGTGATAAATTCCTCCAGCGTTTGATCCGTCACGTCGTAGCGTCCCGGCACGATGATGCCTTCCATACGGCGAAAGCCCGATAGTTTATCGTTGATGAGGCGGCTCTGCGCGGCAGACAGCGCGTCTTTTGCCGCGTCCTGCGTGACTGAGAACACGCTGCACAGCTGCGGAATGATGTCGCGCTCGAGCGTATCGCCGCCGCGCACCGTGATGGTGCCTTTCACAGGAACGGGCGTGGCTTCGGGCAGCGGTGTCGGCGTCTGCACCGACTTTGCAGACGGCTGAACAGTCATCTCAGGCTGGGATTCAGCCGGTTGCGTGGGAACAACAGACGATTCATTTTCTGTGACCGTGCAGGCGCACAATACAAGCAATACACAGATGATCCATATGAAGAGGATCCCTTTTCTCATGGCTGTTTCCTTCCTGCTTTTTGGCCATTATAGCATGTTCCTATCCGTTCACTCAATGGCATGATTTATGTGATATACTGTCAGCGGGGTGACAATATGAAAATTGACAGGCTGATTGCGATCATCACGCTTTTGCTTCGGGAAGAGAAAATCACGGCGCCCGAACTCGCGCGCCGGTTTGAAGTGTCGCGGCGCACGATCACCCGGGATATCGATGATATATGCCGCGCCGGAATCCCCCTGGTCACGGCGCAGGGCTATGGCGGTGGCATCTCGATTATCAAAGGCTATAGGCTCGATAAAACGGTGCTGACACACGACGAATGGCAGATGCTGTTCGCGGGGTTTAAGGGAATGAGCAGCGTGTCGGGCGCAGCTGTGATTAAGCCGCTTTTTGAAAAACTGTTTCACAGGGACAGCGTGGCGGACGACTGTTTTATCATCGATCTCGCGTCATTCGGCCGGCCTGCGCTGTCACAAAAGATCGATCAGCTCAAAGCAGCCATTTCTTTGCGGCACCTCATCTGCTTTCGGTACGACTCAGGCAAGGGCGAATCCAGCCGTTTGATTGAGCCGTATTATATCGTGTTTAAATGGTCGTCGTGGTATGTGTTCGGATACTGCCGCACCAAACAAGATTTTCGGCTGTTCAAGCTCAGCAGGCTTTGGAACCTGAAGGATACGCAGGAAGCGTTTGTTCCCCGCGCGGTGCCGCCGGAAAAACTCCATTTCGACGATCATCTGTCACAAGTCAATGCTCATTTAAAAGCCGTGTTCGCCGCAAGCGAAAGGTACCGGTTGACCGACGAATACGGCGTGGGCTGCTGCACGGCGCTGGAGAGCGGCGACTTGTTGTTCGAGCGTGATTTTACCAGCTATGACAACATGCGCGAGTGGATACTGAGCTTTGGGAGCAGGGTAACCGTTTTGGAACCGGCTGCACTCAGAGCGGATATCATCAGCGAAGCGGAAAAAATTCTCGCGGTTTACGATACAAACAAGACATACTGATGTCCTGTTCCTTTTGTTATTCTATGGCTATCGATTATAAATAAAAAGGAGTAAAAAGCATGTTAACCTTTGACGCTGTGGGATTGTTTGTGAACGATATGGACAAAATGGTGACTTTCTACCGCGATGTGATGGACATGCGCACGGATTGGCAGGGCGCGCCCAACGCCGAACTGTATTCGGGCACCATGCGCATGATCATGTACAGCCGTGACGATTTTGAAACGATGACAGCCAAATCATATACCTATCCGTCGGGTATCAACGGCACGATTGAACTGTCTTTTGGGCTGCCCTCATTCTCGGATGTGGACAGGGAGTATGCGCGGCTCGTTGCGGCAGGCGCAGTGCCGGTTTTCCCGCCCACCGACGAACCGTGGGGACAGCGCACGAGCTATGTGGCTGACCCGGATGGGAATCTGATTGAAATCTCGTCGTTTAATCAAGGCTGAACAGGAATAGAATTCATTTTGCTATCTGCAGTTCATCATTTAAAGAACCGATTTAGTCATGCGTTCCACTGCAAAGTGAAAGCGAAGTGACAATGACGCAATCATCATGCGCACCACAATTTACAAAGAGGGATACAAAAAACAGCGGCGCAGAAGGCCGCTGTCAGGCTGCTGACAAAGTAGCAAATGTCATTTCGATCGAGCGTAAGCGATCGACTACGCAGTGGACTGAAATCCCATGTTTAAAGCGTTTTAACATGGGATGCATTCCACTTCATAGTCACGTCGCTTCGCTCCTCAGCATGACAGGTAGGGGTTGTTCATCAAGATGACAGCGGTGCTGATGGCCCGCTGTTTCTTGTATGAAATCGAATTGGAAGCTCAGCGCTCACCGGCCGCGATTTTCTGCATCGTCTGGTTGATCAAATCATTTTCCATCACCCCGACAACACCGTAGACGATATGTCCCTCGCCATCGAACATAATCTGGCTCGGAAACGCGTTGATACCGAAATCGGAAACGATATGCGCTTCGGGATCGAGCAGCACGGTCAGATTATTGTAGCCCAAATCCTTATACCATTTTGTAAAGTCTTCAGCGTTCATCTCTCCGCTGAAACCCGGCATCACCACGCTGAGCACCGCAAAGTCTTCAGCCTCAACCGCCAGCTCATCAAGGCTCCCGAGCGATGTCATGCAGACGCCGCACCACGATGCCCACACACGCAAATACACGGGTTTACCGCGGTAGTCCGAAAGCTTATGCACATTTCCGTCAATATCGGTGAACTCGAACTCATAAACGATATCCTCAATGGACGAACTCTCCTCCGTCGCTTGCGCTGTCGCGTCCGTGCTCTGCTCTGTCGGCAAAGGCGCAGGCGTGCTCTTAGCTGACGGTGTTGACGGCGCATTGGTGCTGCCGCACGCGGCCAGCGACAGAACAAGCAAAACGGCTGTCATTGCTGTTAAAATTTTTTTCATCTATATCACTCCTTTTAAATCAGTGTATCGATAAGCAGATAGAGCCCCATGGCAACAATAATCAAGCCGCCGATAATCTTAATCGTTTTCATATGCTTATACAGGTTTTTTATTTTTCCCAGCAGCAGGTTGGAAAACACCGCCGTGATGAAAAACGGAATCACGAACCCCAGAGAATAGACGAGCAGCGTCAGCACGGCGACGAGGATTCCCTGCGGCGTGACATATAGCAGCAGGCTCCCGAGCGACAACCCCACGCACGGCGTCCATCCAAACGCGTAAGTAAACCCCAACACAAAGGCACCGGCCGCGCCGCTGCGCGCCTTGAGCGCAAAGCGTTTTTCACGCATCAACAGCGGTATGTTTATGATGCCGGTCTGGTAAATGCCAAACAGTATCACAATCGCCGAACAGACAATCAGAAACCATGACGAATTGATTAGCTGGCCCAGCGCGCCGAATGCCAGCCCGAGTATTGAAAACGTCAGAGCCACGCCAAGCGCAAAGGCGCAGACCCGCCAGAGCGATTTTACGGAAACCGCAAGCCGTCCGATTTTTAGCTGTTTTTGCTGTGCGTCTATGCTACCGATTAGCATGGAAATAAAAACAGGGATCACAGGAAGTATGCATGGCGAAAAAAACGCCGTAAGACCCACCAAGAATGCGCCGCCGATTCCAGCCAAAGACATAGATCTCCTCCTCAATTGATTTTGCCCACATTGTATGGCCATTTGATTATGTTCTATTATAACCGCAATATTCTTATCCATCAGTATCAAAGTCACCGATGTCCTATCTGTACAACTCATGCGATTTTTAGTAGAATAATGTTGTCATTTCATTTACACGCTATCGCGTAAAATCTATTTTTAGGGGACGCATATGTATTATATTATTTTCAACCCCACTGCCGGTGCCGGACGATCACAAAAGGCGATGCAGGCCGTAGAAGCCCATTTGAAATCTCACAATGAAAACTATGTGATTGCGGAGACCAAATATCCAAAGCATGCGGCAGAATTGGCTCGCGAGGCGGTCGGCAAAGGATACAAGGGAATTTTATCTGTCGGCGGAGACGGAACGCTGCTTGAGGTGGCAAGCCAGCTTTATGACACAGAGGAAACGCTCGGTATCATTCCGGCCGGCACCGGAAATGATTTTCGCCGGGCTGTATATATCTCGAAAGATCCAATCGAAGCGCTCGATGTGGTGCTCGCGGGAAGCAGCAAAAAGGTGGATATCGGTTTTATGGGCGACGATCTGCCTTTTCTCAATGTTGCGGGCACGGGCTTCGATGTGGAGGTCATACGCAACATGGAAAAAGTCCGCCGGACCTTCACGGGCGGTCTTGCGTATTTTATCGGTATCGTGATATCCCTTGTCAAACACAGAAGCATCGACTTAACGCTCACCGCCGACGGCGAAACGCTGCACCGAAAGGTGCTGCTCGTGGCGGTGGCCAACGGAAAATGCTTTGGCGGCGGCCTTCAGGTGGCTCCGGAAGCCAGCGTCACCGATGGTCTCTTTAACGTGCTGATCATCAACCAGGTCCCGCGGTGGCGCATCCTGTTCGAGCTGCCAAAACTCAAAAAAGGGCAGATCGAAAAAATTTCCGTATCAGAGCAGCTGACGTGCCGCCAGATTGCAATCCACTGCGACGAAACGCTTGATTTTGAGATCGACGGCGACATGACCGGGCAGACGCCCGCGCTCCTTAAAATCAAGCCGTCCTCGCTGCGCGTGTTTTGCCCCGATTTTCAATAACGCTTTATAATTTGGAATCAACGGCTCCGCTGGGGCCGTTTTTCTTTTCATACAGCTTATGCTATAATGGCTTATCATCCAAAATCAATGAGGTGCCTTGTGTACGTAAATCAAAAACCTAAAAAGAAACACCGGCTGCCGCGTAAAACCATCGTCTTTTTAAGTGCTGTGATTGTGGCTTTTGTTGTGCTGTTAACGGGCGTTATAGTGATATTGACGGCGGGTAAAGATTTAAAAGATACGATGAAAGATATGCCCTTTGCCCCCGGTCCCGGCCATTATGTGATTGGGCAGAATATCGTGTATACCGATAATGATTTGCTGACATGCGTCAACAGATCGCTCGGCACTGTCTGGCAGCTGCGGCTTTTTTCCGGCGGTCTTACCTTCACCGTCAACGATAATCTGATAGCGGCCACAGGCCAGGGCGTCATACAGGTGATTGATGCAAACGGTCAGCATGAGTTCTCAAAACAGCTCGACGGCGATATCGCCTCGGCCCGCGTCGGCAAGGATATGGTGGCGGTTTACACACAGCAGCATTTGGATAACAAAACACCGTCGTATATCGTCGTGTTCGACTTGGCCGGCAATCAGCTCTTTTTGCTCGACGTGACCGACAGACATGTGCTTGATTACGGCTTTGATGAGACGAGCGACGCGCTTTTCGTGCTGGAACTCGATGTTTCGGGCAGTGTTCCGATATCGTGCATCTCCACTTATAAGCCTGATACGCAAGCGATCACAATGATCAAAGAGCTCAAAGATCAGCTCGTCAGCGCCGTCTATTGGATCAATAAGAAAATCTATGCCATCGGCACCAACCACCTCACCGTCTACCAATCATTGAGTTCTGACGACAAGAAGCTCACCACATACGGCTGGATGATGGAGGATGTCTACGAGTCGGACGATCCCAAATTTGTTTATGTGCCTTCCAGCAGTGATACGACTTTTGATGTGGCGCGCATCATTCGCCCCACCGGCAGCGAGATCAAAATCAATCTTCCGCCGGGTGTTTTCCGAATTCTCCATCAGGGTGAGAAGATATATTGTTTTGCAAACAAACAGCTTTTCGTTTATACTGGGGAAGGAAAATATTTGAGAACATATGAGTTTCCGTTTGAGATTGTCGGCGTCGAAAGAGCGGTTGACGATC
>JAEZNC010000184.1 GCA_023441905.1 Bacillota bacterium
GGTTTTTAATATCTTCACAAATGTGCCGTTGTTGAGCTTGCCGATCACCTCGGAATCCTTATTCGGTTCTTTGCGAAAAGCCACGCCCGTTCCGATAATTTCGCCGCTGTTTTTCACAATGCCCGCATGCACCGTCGGAGAAGACGGCGCGGGAGTCTGCTCGGGCTCCTCGGAAACGTCGGGCGCGGTCGTCTCCACATCGGGCGGCGTGGTGGGGATGGGTTCGGAGGGGATGCCGCCCGACATCGGAGCGGCGCTCGGCGTGGTATCGACCGGCTGCGCGGTATCGTGCGACAGCGTCTGCGACGTGCAGCCCGCCGGAGCCAGTAAAAGCATACCTATTAAAAATATCAAAATGGTTCTGCGCATTAAAATCCTCATCTTCTGTCACTGAAACGATATATAAACATCATTATAGCCATAATTATACAAGCCAAACCCAGTTGGCGCAAATTTTTGTATGGCTGAAAGGGGAAATGATTGTGAATGAAATGTAAAATGGCGGGTTTATATATAGAACAACAGGCTTAATTGATCACCGTGATGCCGAACTCGAACGGAAAGATATCGGCACTTTGCTGCGCGAAGTCGACGGCGTAACCTGTGCCGTCCTTATAGAAAAAGCCGCTCGTGAGAGTGACGCGGATAAAACACATTTTTTCGTCCTGCTCGTTGTTGGCTTGAAATACCAGCTGGCAAACGCTTTTGTAAGCTTGGCGCGAATATCGGCGTTTTGCGGCAGCAGCGGATGGCCGATGTTTTGCGCCTTGCGCTGAACCGGTAGAGGTTGTGGCACAGCGCGACGTTTTCGTTGGCGGTGATTTCTTTGACCTTTTGCGTGGAGGCATGGGCAATCACATAGAATGCGCCGTCGTCGTAAAACGTATCGACAATGCGTACCGACGGGACGCTGCCGTTTACGGTGGCCAGCGAGAACTGGCAGTCCTTCGCGAATAAGTCGTTCATGACCTGCAGGCTTTGATCGTATGTGTTCATATTTTCTCCTTCTATGACAAGCTTCGCGTCTTCTGTCATGCAGAGCGGCGTATCACGTAGCGACTATGATGTGGAATAGCCTCCCATGTTCTTTGCACAAAGCCATGACAATGGATTGATTTTGCTGTTTAATGAGGCGATGTTTGCGCACCCATGGCTCCCTCTGGAGGGAGCTGTCGCCGCAGGCGACTGAGGGAGGATAGTTGCCGAATCAAAGTTTACAATCCTCAGTCAGCTGCGCTGACAGCTCCTAAGGAGCCTGTCGATAGACTGTTTTAGCTTTTTAATGAGGCGATGTCTGTGTTTACCGCAGCGTACTCCTTCCGTCAATTGCCGGATTAGAAATCCGCCAATTGCCACCTCCCTCCAGAGGGAGGCATGGGCGATACGGTTTGAATATCTGTTTCGAGGTCTGTGGGAGAATTCTATTGTATCAATCCTCAGTCAGCAAAGCTGACAGCTCCTTTCAAAAGGAGCCTTAATGGTATAGAAGCCTCCTTTATTAAAGGAGGTGGCACGCGCAGTGTGACGGAGGATTGCTCACCGCAGATCGACATACCCATTCGGATCGACACGGGGGTCGATCCCTACTCTTCGAGGTATCTCATCTTTAAAAATAATATCCGAGCTTACATCGTAGGGGCGTTCCATTGGACGCCCGCCAAACAACCAATAGTCAAAATCATCATGCGGGCGATCACTGATCTCCCCTGCCGGATTAAAAATCCGTAAACTGCCACCTCCCTCCAGAGGGAGGCATGGGCGATACGGTTTGAATATCTGTCCCGAGGTCCGTGGGAGAATTCTATTGCATCAATCCTCAGTCAGCAAAGCTGACAGCTCCTTTCAAAAGGAGCCTGACGGTGAATTGACTTTGCCGTTTAATGAGGCGGTGTCTGCGCTTGCTGCAGCGTACTCCTTCCGTCAATTGCCGGGTTAGAAATCCGTCAATTGCCACCTCCTTCCGGAGGAGGCATGGGCGATACGGTTTGAATATCTGTTTCGAGGATTGTGACAAAGCCACATATCCATAACCTGGAGTATATCACCAAGTTTACGCACAGACAATGAACATATCCATCAGCACCGTTGATGAATTGCCATCATCACACATTTCTGATATTGTGAATGTAACAAATAATTGGGGAGAATGAATGCGCCAAATTTCTGATATGAGCGAAATTGCGCCGCTTTTTGACGGCTGGAATGAAACGATGATATGGTCGTGCCTGCAGGGGTACCACGGCCGCGCATGGGCTGACGATGATAAACCGCCCAGGTCTGCGCAAATTGCCGTGGGCGATTTTTGCGTTTTCGCAGGTGTGCCATGCGCTGAGCTTGCGGCGCATATCCCGCCGGATTCGATTGCGCCGCTTTTGATACCCCAAAACGAGGCGTGGGCGGCGGCGATAGAAAAGGCGTATGGGCCGCGCTGCGAGCGCTTTACGCGCTATGCAATCAAAAAAGAGCCGAACGTGTTTCACAAAGCCAAGCTGCAGGCGTTTGCGGACGCGGTACCGCCGCCGTACACGCTGCGCATGATTGATGAGGCGCTGTATCATAAGGCACTTCAGGATCCGTGGAGCAGAGATCTCTGTTCGCAGTTTGCAAGCTACGCAGACTATGAGGCACACGGCCTTGGCGTGATGGCGCTGCTGGATGGCGAGCCAGTTGCCGGCGCGTCGTCGTACACAGCGTATGACAAGGGCATCGAGATTGAGGTGGACACGAAGGAAGAGCACCGCCGCAAGGGGCTCGCGCTCGGCTGCGCGGCCATGCTGATACTTGCCTGCCTGGAGCGAGGCCTATACCCAAGCTGGGACGCGCACGACCTGCGTTCGGTGGCACTCGCCGAGAAGCTTGGCTATCATCTGGACTATGAATACACGGCATATGAGATGAAAGAGATTGACGAGTAGGCTAGATAGTTCGGACATATCCGCAGTACGTTCTGGTTAGAGCGCAGCTTTTGCTGTGCTGATCGCGGGCGGGAAAACGCTCCATACCAGCGAGGCAGCCTGGCTTGAACGGTCGTAAACGCCGGCGAGCTTATTGAAATCGGGACGGCTGGCCGTATCCAGAAAGTAAGCCGACTGGGACGCATCCTTTTTGCGGTTGCTGTTTAATGTATTGATGATGTCCTCAGACGTACTAATGCCGATGCCATGGCCGTAGTACAGCGCGTCCGGCAGCACAATCACATTTTCTCCCTGCCATTCGGGGGTCTTGGGGTCTACATCCGGGTTTTTAAAATAGCCGCGATCGCCGTACAAAAAATCTTCTACCTTGTGCGGTTTGCCCACCTCTTTGAGCAGAGGATCGATTGCATGCCAGTTCATCAGTATGAGCGTGGGAAACAGCTTGTTAAAGGCATCGTGTTTAAAAATATTGAGCAGGGCTTTGTAATAAACAATCATCATCGCGGTGGCGCATTCCGTCGCGTATTCGCCGCCGTTGATGAAAATATCTTCGAGGGCCCGCGCGGCATCCGCCCCCTCTTTCAGCCGGAAGCCGCCGTTTTGCATTCTGTCCCAATATGCTGGATTGCACTTAGATTTATGAAATACCGAAAAGACAAGGCCGCTGTCGTAGAGCGCTTTGGCTGAGTTGACGGTTTCCTGACGCATTCGGAGCTCGAACTTGAGCTGACTCAACGAATCAAAATCGTATTTATGGCTGCTTTGTGACATGATGCCGAGCAGCTGCTGTTCCACGGAGCCTCGCGGATAGTCATTCATGATTGCAGACGCATCGAGTAGTCTTCCAGATATGTATATCATATGTCCTCCCGATTCTGCGCCGCGGTTATGTATTGCTCACCGATGGGAAGCACCATCCACTTTCTCCATCGCGAAAGGTCATTGTGTATCGTATGCGAATAGTCCGCCAAGACTTGTTTTTCCTTATCTCCGAGGCTTCTGAAGGTTTCTAAGCACCTTATCCCAGAGTATGAACCACCCGCTTGAATATACTTCCTCTCCAGATCAATACGGTAAAACGCCGGCTCGCTGGTCATTTGAAAGCTCTCGTCTGTAAAATACAAATACGGTCTGTTCTCTTCAAGCCAACGCAGATATGTTTCCATCTGCTTGTTTGTGTCATCACCACTTGGGTTCGCTTCTGTTCCAAGCAGACAGCAGGCCAGTGCTGAATGGTTCGGAGC
>JAEZNC010000223.1 GCA_023441905.1 Bacillota bacterium
TAAGCTGCGGTATATTGGGGCTGATGGATGCCATAGAAAAGTATGACCTGCGGCGGGATGTTAAGTTTGAATATTATGCGGCGATGCGGATAAAAGGCGAAATTATTGACAGCATACGCAAGCAGGACTGGGCTCCCACGAGCCTCCGGCGAAAAATCAAAGCCATCAGCAACGCTTACTTCGAGCTTGAAAACCGGTATGGCAGGGAACCCTCGGATAAGGAAGTGGCCCAGCATCTTGACATGGATGAAGACGAGCTGCAAAGCACGCTGGGGAAATCGCAGATGTTCAACATCATTCATTATGAGGAAATGATACAAAATGATATGTGGGAGCAATCGATTCAAGCGCAGTCCGGCTCTCTTGAAGAAGAGGTTGAGAGCAAGGAGATGGTTGAGATCCTCGGTGGCTTCATTGATAATCTGCCTGAGAAGGAAAAACTGGTTATCACGCTTTACTACTACGAAGAGATGACATTAAAAGAGATCGCCGCCGTGCTCGGCGTATCGGAATCCAGAGTATCTCAGATTCACTCCAAAGCGGTGATGAAAATGAGATATAAGATGCAGTATGCGGGTATATATGAAGGGTCCGGCATGAATACCGAAAAAAAGATTATGGAGAAGTAAAAGATGGATTTATCAGCTTATTTGTTTGCGACGTACGTGTTCTTGCTGCTTTCTGTAACGATTTGGCTGCTTGGCAGAGTGTTAAAAAAGAGCAAAAAGGCAAGAGAGATTGATAAAGCCAGCTATGAAAAAGAACAAAAGCTTTTTACGCTCTACCAGAACGTGGAGGATATGCTCGCCAGCTTTGAGGAATACGTGGAGGAGACACAAAGCGAAGCGGACAAAAACATGGCCGAGATGAAAAGCATGCTTGAAGACGTCAAGCGGCTTGCAGAAACGCTTAAATCCGGCAGCGTTTCTGCCGAAAGTAAAGAACCGGTGGCAATAGCACCAAAGGAACAACAGGAGGAACCGGCAGCCGAGCGTATCGAAAGCCTGCATCTTGTTGCGCCGGTGCCTCTCAAAATACCGGATCAGCCTGCACGGCCGGCAGCCTACAAAATGTCCAGAACCGGCAGCAGGGTGCTTGAGCTTCGGGCCAACGGTATGGATCAGAATCAAATTGCCAAACATCTGGGTATATCAATAAGAGAGGTATCGCTCGCGATGAAAATAGCCGGAGCGGGTGAAGATAAATAAAGCTCTAAAGTGGGATGCCATATGTACCGATAAATAGTATGTAGGGCTTTGCGGCGCAACTAACGGCGTGAGCCCGAAAGACTATGAGGAGGCTGTATGATTCGCAGTTTCTATATTGCCGCCACGGCAATGGCAACCCAAACGGACAGGATGGATGTCCTGACGAACAACCTGACGAATGTCGATACAACGGGTTACAAAAAAGACAAGCTGATTTCCCGTTCGTTTTCCGATGTGCTGATGGAACGCCTTAATGACCCATACGTAATCAGCGCAACAAACCAGATTGGCCTGCAGAACAACGGAATACATATTGACGAGATTGTGACGGATTTCAGCCAGAGCGGTTTTGACGAAACAGCACGGCCTTCCGACTTGGCACTGGAAGGCGCGGGCTTTTTTGTGGTTGAAACACCCCAGGGAGATATGTATACGCGCGACGGCAACTTCTTTGTGAATGCGCAGGGAGATCTCGTGAACGCTGACGGCCATTATGTGGCCGGGACGAATGGACATATCCGCGTGGGGTCCGGGCAATTTGCGATCAACTCTGCGGGTGAAGTCATCGTGGGCGGACAAATTGTCAACAGAGTGAGGCTCGCCGCGTTTGACGATTTAACAGGCTTGCGTAAAAACGGCAATAACCTGTACACCAACTCTACGAATCAGCCGGTAAGAACACCTGACCAAATTAACGTGAAACAGGGATATCTTGAAACATCCAATGTGGATACCGCAGAGGAGATGGTTCGCATGCTTGAACTCACGCGGTCATTCAGCTTCAATCAGCGCGTTCTTTCCATGTTGGATCAGTCTCTCGAAAAAACGGTTAACGAAGTAGGAAGGGTTTAAACAATGCAAGCGCTATATACAGCCAAACTTGGGCTTCAGGCCCAGCAGCAGCGTCTGAATATCATAGGAAGCAATATTGCGAACAGCCAGACAACCGCGTATAAGGGACAGCGCACCGATTTTAAAGATGCGCTGTATACCGCGATGATCAATCCGGCCAATACGGGGAGCACGGCGAATCTGCAGCAAGGCTGCGGCACACTCGTTGCGTCGACGCCGAGGAGCTTTGTTCAGGGTGAACCGGAAATGACGGGTTATGCGCTCGATTTTTTCATTGACGGTGACGGCTTTTTCACAATATCAGATGGTTCTGGCGGTGTCATGTATACACGAAGCGGCAATTTTGCGGTATCGGGTGAAGCAGACAGCGCTTATCTCACAACACCGTCCGGCCAGTATGTGCTGGACATCAATATGAACCGCATTAAGCTGCCGGCTGATGTATCAACCGTGGAGCTGAGTCCGGAAGGCGTTTTGACAGCGAACGATACGGTTCTTGGGACGTTGAATCTTGTGGATTTCCCGAATAAGGATGGCTTGCTGCTTGTGGGGGAAGGGTGTTATATTGAATCTGAATCCTCGGGGGCGGCGGTGGAATCGACAGCGACAGTCCGTTCGGGGGTCTTGGAGGCGTCCAATGTGGATTTGACTGTGGAGACAACACGGCTGATCCGTGCACAAAGGGCTTTCTCTCTGGCTTCGCGCGCAATCACATCATGGAACGATATGGCTGAGAAAGTTTATAATTTACGATAGAGTAGGAGCTTAGAATATGGCGTTATCAGTTTCTCAATGTAAAAAATGCGCAAGGCTGTATCAGCCCCTTGCAAACGCGCCATACTGCCCGACATGTATGGAAGAGCTGGAGAATAAATTTGAGCTGATTAAGGAATACATTTACGAGCATCCATTGGCGAACGCGGTGGAAATTTCGCATGAAACGGGCGTGCCCGAAAAGGATATCTTTTATTTTTTGAAGGAGGGGCGCCTTTCGGTTTCTGAGAACAGCGGCATGCTGGTTTGCGAAAGCTGCGGGCGATCGATAACGACAGGCAGGTTCTGCGAGTCGTGCAAAAAGCATCTGGAAAGAGAACTCAGTTCAACAATCAGTCAAGCGATGCAGAAAAAGAGCCATTCATCGGGACTGGGTAAGATGCACTTGAATATTCATGACAGGTAATTATATTTTGAGGTGAAGATATATGAAAGTGAATTCTGTGAATCCGAGCGAACTCTTAAGGCAATATGCTCTGCGGCCGAAAATGGCGGTGGAGCTGCAGTCATCCGTATCCGATAAAACGGAACTGACGGAGGGGGCGAAAACATTTTCTGCGGCACTCGTGGCGGCTCAGGAACTGATGGATACGCGGACATCGCAGCAGGTGGCGCATATCAACGATGTGACGGAGCAGATCAAAAACGGGACGTATTCTGTTTCCGGATTAAAAGTTGCCGAAAAAATTATCGGACAGTAACCTAAGGAGGCCTTGTGACGTGATCAGGGTATTGAATGCGCTCAAATCGGTGCTGGTGCTTGAGACGGTGGAGTACAAGCAGATGCTGGCTCTGGCTGCCGAAAAAAAAGACGTGCTGTTTAAAAGCGATGTGGCGGGCTTGGAGCTTATTGTGGCCCGCGAAATGACCGTGCTAAAAAGAATAAAACAGCTCGAGGCGGAGCGTGAAGCGCTGATTGCAAAGGCGGCGGTGCTAAGCCACAGACCAAAAAGCACGATGAGGTTATCCGATATGATCGATTTGCTGGATGGGGATTTGCGTGCTGAATTTATACTGATTCGCGAAGAACTTACGGATATTATTTCGCAGCTTAAAACCTGCAATAAAGCCAATAAGGGGCTCATTGAAACGCAGCTTCAATATGCAAGCTTTTGCGTGAACCTGATGTCAGGGCATACGGGGCCGCTCAGCACCTATTCGAATGCCGGCCATATGAATGAAAAAGAAGAAGCGACTTTCTTGATAGATCAGTCGATTTGAAGGTGATATAAATGTCAAGCTTATTTTACGGTTTGGAGATTGCGAAGACGGGGCTCAATGTGAGCCAACAAGGCATCAATCTGACGGGCCATAATATTGCCAATGCCAATACGGTGGGTTATACGCGCCAGCGCATTATACAGAACAGCATTGACCCGAGCAACACCCTAGGCCGGATTTCCAATGTTAATAAAGGAACGCTCGGCGGCGGCGTTGCTGTGACAATGATTGACCAAATCCGCAGCGATTATCTTGATCGGCAGTACCGTCAAGAGAACGCGACGCTGGGCAA
>JAEZNC010000018.1 GCA_023441905.1 Bacillota bacterium
TGAACGCGGCGGAATCGTAATGCATATCCCGTTCGGTCTTCACGTGCAGATCACGCGCCCAGCCAAGCGGGCAGATCAAGGCTGAATCCATCGTGCTGTACACCTCGGACGAAATGCGCCCCACAATACGCAAGCTGCTCGTCCCCAAGGGCTCGGGATGAAACGCTGTGCTGTATGAGTCGTAAACGCGCGTATACAGCGCAAGCTCAATCGTATCCCCGATTTCAAGGCTGCTCTGCAGCAAAAAATCATTGGTTGCAAGGCACACGGCCTCGTTGCCCGTCAGCAGGCTTTCATCCGCCCCGTCTTCGAACTCGAGCTTTTTGTCCTTGAAATTTGAGATAGCACGGGCTTCACTCACCGCCGCGATCTGTATCTCCTTGTAGGCATCCTTCTCGTCGGGCATCGACGCGAAGTTGGCAAGCAGCTGCGCGGTGTAGAGCATATCCTTCACATGGGCGGAGTCCCTCGTTTTGAGCAGCCACCCCTCGTTGATCTCAATACCGACGATTTGAGAACCGATGAGGTTGCTGATATTGGCCGTGACGGGGATGGAATCGGGCAGATTTGCAAGCTGCTCCTCGCTTGTTTTAATGTTGTTGACGTATACGCACACAAAAAACACGATCAGAATACAGATCGCGGCAATCAGTATGCTTTTTCTCCTGTGGCGTTTGATATTGAGGAAAGCATTTCTCCAGCAAAACATAGTCTTTGCCTTTCCGCGCCGGAATGGCGCGAGGGTATTTTTGAAATGCAAAACAGTGATGTCATTTCAGGGGTGGTCATCCATACTCATTTGTAATATTATGCTTATTATAACATTCGTATCACTTAACGACAATAGCACTAATTTATACTATAATAGGAATAAGTTATGGCAAAACAAAAAAACCCTCCGCAAACGCGAAGGGTTTAGAAAACTTTAGGATTACAATAGAATGGAACAGACCGCGCCGCTGTCGAGTATGATCTCAAGGCTTTTCACATACGGCTCCAAATCTAAGATATGAGTTGATTCTTACTCCTGTTCGGTCAGCATCTTTGTCTTTTCCGCAATCGCGAGCGCGTCAATCATTTCGTCCATATCACCGTCGATAAACTGATCGAGCTTATACAGCGTGAGCGAAATGCGGTGATCCGTCACGCGGCCCTGCGGAAAGTTGTAGGTGCGGATACGCTCGCTTCTGTCCCCCGAGCCGATCTGGTTCTTGCGGTTCTGCGAGAGCTCCTTATCCTGTGCCTGCTTGGCGATATCGTAAAGGCGCGCCTTTAATACCTTCATCGCCTTTTCCTTATTCTTCAGCTGCGATTTTTCATCCTGACACGTGACCACGAGGCCTGTGGGCTCGTGCGTGATGCGCACCGCGGAGTCCGTCGTGTTCACGCTCTGTCCGCCGTTGCCGGAAGACCGGTATACGTCCACGCGCAGATCATTCGGGTTGATCTCAATGTCCACATCCTCCGCCTCGGGCAGCACGGCCACCGTGGCTGCCGACGTATGGATTCGCCCGCCCGATTCGGTCTCGGGCACGCGCTGCACGCGGTGCACGCCGCTTTCGTATTTGAGCCGCGAATACGCGCCCTTGCCGGAAATCAGCAGTGTGAGTTCCTTCACACCGCCCAGCTCGGTGATGTTGGAGCCGAGCCGCTCAACGCCGAAGCCCGCGCGCTCCGCAAACCGCGTGTACATGCGCCAAAGGACGCTGCCGAACAGCGCCGCCTCCTCGCCGCCCGTACCGGCTCTGATTTCGAGCACCACGTTTTTGTCGTCGTTAGGATCCTTAGGCACCAGCATCAGCTTTAACTCTTCAGCCATCTTTTTTTCATTCTGCTGGCGCTCAGAGAGTTCTTCTTTCGCCATTGCCGCGATGTCCTCGTCCTTGTCGAGCGCCATCAGCTTTAAGTCATCAATCTGCGCATGGTTCTCCATGTACTCGTCGTACTTGCTGACCATGTCCGAAAGCGACGAATGCTCGCGCACAAGCTTTGTGTAAAGCTCCTGATTCGCGATCACGTCGCCGTTCGCGAGCTCGTTTTCGAGCTCCATATATCTTTTTTTGCTTGCTTCAAGCTTGTCAAACATTTTGCACCTGTTACCTTCGGGCCGTCACGATTCTGTCGCGCCCTGCATAATCTTTCCCACATGTTACGCCAGAAAATCCGGCCGATTTGAGCAAACCGGTCACTTCCTTACGTTGATCCGCACCGATTTCGAGCACGAGCGCGCCGCCGTCAGTCAGAAACCGCCGCGCCTCGCTTGCAATGATGCGGTAAAACGCAAGGCCGTCGCCCGCAGTGAGCGCCATGCGCGGCTCGTAATGCCGCACGCTCTCGTCCAGCGTTTCGTATTCGTCTTCACTCACATACGGCGGATTGCTGACGATGATATCGTATGGATTCGCCACATTGCCGAACATATCGCTTAAAAAAAAGCGCACACCGGCGTTGTTATTTTTGGCGTTCTGCTGCGCAACGAGCAGCGCCTTTTCACTTATATCACAGGCGTGCGTTTCCATGCCCGTTTCGGTTTGCACCGCAATCGCAATGCACCCGCTGCCCGTGCATAAATCGAGCACCTTTGTGTATCCGTTTTCGCGTATCAGGCGGATGGCTTCCTCCGCCACCAATTCGGTCTCCTGCCGGGGTATCAGCACATCCGGAGACACGGTCAGCACATTATGCCGGAAATAAGCGCGCCCCGTCACATACTCCACGGGTTCACCCGCCGCACATTTTGCAGCCATATCATCAATATTTTTAATCGATGCCCCATCGATTTCACGATTAAGAAGCACATCTCCAAGGCCAATGCCGAGCGCCTCGGCCACAATCACGCGCGCCTTCGCGTCCGGCTCGCTGACTCCGGCTGATTTGAGCCGCTCCCTCACTGATGAATATGCGTCTCTTGCCGATGTCATGCGCTATTCCTGAACCTCCGCTGCGGTTTCAAGCGGAACCGTTTCCTCGCCTTTCTTGGGCACGGGGCGATTGTAGCTCTTCGCAAGCTCATCAAGCTCTTCGTCGGTCACTTCGTCCTGAGCCGCCTTAAACGCAACCACAGCCACCTCCACCATGCTGTCGTCCGGCGGAGCCGTGGTCAGCTTTTGCAGCATCATGCCCGGCCAGCGAATCACGCGGAAAAAGAGTGAATCACCCTTGGCGGCAAATTTTAAAAACTCATACGAAATGCCTGCCACAACGGGCAGCATCAGCAGCCGAAGGCCGATGCGTGCGAACCACGATGGGCTCCAGCCCAGCAGCGAAAACAGCAGTATCGAAATCACCATCACCAGCAGAAGATAGCTCGTTCCGCAGCGCGGGTGCAGCGTTCTGTATTTTTGTATGTTCTCAACGGTTAACGGCTCCTCGTGCTCAAAGCAGTTGATCGTTTTGTGTTCGGCACCGTGGTATTGAAACACACGTTTAATTTCCTTCACGAGTGACACGAGCATCACATAACAGAAAAACAGCAACAGCCTGATGCCGCCTTCAATCAGATTCATCAGCACGTGCGACGCGATCAGCGGCCGGACCAGATTGGCGAGCACAGTCGGCAGTATGAAAAATATGCCCACAGCCAACCCGATGGACAGAATCACGGCAAACACCATTGCCACATCCATCGCGTCCTTGCCCGTCTTCTTGGCCACGAATTTTTCAAACTTCGACGGTTCAATCTCCTCAGTTGTTTCGTCAAACATCTTGGCCGATTTGGTGATTGTCTTCACACCAAACACCATCATATCAAAAAACGAGACAACGCCGCGAACGATAGGCAGCCCGTAAAACTTGTTCTTTTTGGTGATCGATTCCACGTTCTCGCGATCGTAGACGATTTCACCCGTCGCCTTCCTTACCGCAAGGCCGCATTTTGACGGCGAGCGCATCATGACGCCTTCGAGCACACCCTGCCCGCCGATATTGCACTTTTTCATTTTGCCCCTCATTTCATTTAAAGGTGCCACAAGTATACACTATTTTGGGTGGAAAGTAAAACAGACCGTGATAGCGGTCTGCTTGATTGCAACAATACTTATTTGATGCCGTATCTTTTGTTGAAACGGTCAACGCGGCCGCCCGTATCTACCAGCTTCTGTTTGCCTGTGAAGAACGGATGACATTCCGAACAAAATTCGATTTTATGCTCCTTCTTCACCGAGCCGGTTTTGAATGTCGCGCCGCATGCGCAGGTCACGGTACATTCGTGATACTCGGGATGTATGCCTTGTTTCATTTGCACTCACCTCTCTAT